>NZ_JBLRDT010000241.1:0-3360 GCF_057512245.1 Gryllotalpicola sp. CP2-P1 | reverse complement strand
CGACAGACTCGCCCGCGGGGGCGGCCGGCACCTCAGGCTCGGGGGCGACGTGATCTGACGCGGCGACCGGCTGGTAGTCGGGCGGCAGCGTCGGAGCGATGCCGGTGTCGGTATGGTCGGCCGGGTCCGAGCTCGTCGTCAGGGGCTGCTCGCCGGTGTTCAGCTCGCGTGCCGTCTCATCGGCGAGAGGGGTCGGCTCGTCGGGACGCGGCGTCGGCGTGGTGTCGCTCATGGGGGTCACAGTAGCAATCACCCCAGGTGGCGCCAGGGATTGACGCGTCTAGCCTTCCAGCGGGGCGGCGAGGACGAGCAGGTCCATGCGCCCTTCCTGAACGACCTCGCCGGTCTGCTTGCGCAGGGTCAGCCGGCGCTCGAGCACCCCGTACTCCCCCGAGCTCGTCGGTCGCGCCGACAGGATCTCGACCGTGAGCGTCAGGGTGTCGCCGATGAAGACCGGCGCCGTGAACTTCCACTCGTCGATGCCGAGCAGGGCGACCGCGCTGCCCTCGAAGACCCCCGTGCGGGCGATCAGGCCGAGGCAGAGCGACGCACCGAACATGCCGTGCACGATGCGCTGGCCGTAGCGGGTGCCCTTCGCGAACTCGGCGTTGGTGTGCACCTCGTTGTTGTCGTTCGTGAGCGCGGCGAACTGGTAAACCTCGCCCTCGGTGACGGTGTGGCCGGGCGTCGTGAAGGTCTGGCCTGCGTGGAAGTCGGGGAGGTACAGGGGCATGCCCCTACCGTAGCGAGGCGGGCGGCGAGCCCTCGGGCCCGACGCGCACCCGGTCAGACGGCCAGGCCGAAGAGGGCGAGGTGGGCGTCCGTCAGAGGCGCGCCGGCCGTGATGCCGGCCCACGCGCCCGCGAGCATCCAGGGGCCGAAGGGAATGGCTGAGGCGCGGCCCACGCGACGTGCGACCAGCAGAGCGATCGCGAACAGGCCGCCGAGCAGGAACGCCGCGAAGGCGCCGACGATCAGCTGCGGAACGCCGAGGTGGCCGAGGAACAGTCCGAGCACACCGGCGAGCTTGACGTCGCCGAAGCCCATGCCGCGCGGCGAGCCGACGGCTACCGCGAAATACACCACGAACAGCGCGGCTCCCCCGGCGAGCATGGTGACCAGTGCGGCCCAGTCGCGCGCGATGGCGGATGCCCCACCCAGCAGCGCCCCGCCGACGAGATAGCTCGGCAGCACGATGCGATTCGGCAGCCGCTGCACCTCGAGGTCGATCAGCGCGAGCGGGACCGAGATGACCGCGAGGTAGAGGAACGCCGCGAGCTCGACGATCGAGGCGGCGAGGTGCGCGGCATCCCCCGATTGCCAGCGCGCCAGCGCGAACCAGATGGCGACGGCTGCGAGCCCGAGGACGACGCCGAGCTGGGCGAGCGGGCGGCGCGCCATGCTCGGTTCGGCGGGGGCGCGGCACGTGCGTCGCAGCATGGACCCCGACAGTAGCGGGAGTGGTCGAAGCGCCCGCCACGTTCTCCACAGGGCGCTCGGGACGCGGTCTACAGGCGCTGCAGAGCCCAGATGCCGGCTGCGGCCGCCACGATGACGGCCAGCCAGATGGCCCCGACCATGATCAGGGCGCGGCGGCGCCAGGCGCGTCGCCCGTCGTTCTGGTGCGCGACGATCTCATGCGCGGAGAGCTGCCGCGGCACCCGCTGGCGAACCTTCCACGACGCGTCGAAGTCGGGAACCTGCGTGACCTCGATGTTCGTGCGCGCCTTGTAGCGCACGATGCTGCCCGACGGCACCTCGGGCGGGCGGAAGTCGAGCAGGTGGATGTCGGTGACCGGCGGCGCCTGCGGGGGGAGCGCACGGCCCACGGTGAACTTCGCGGCCGCCTCGGTCTGCGCCACCCGGCGCGCGACGACCGGCGCCGTGTCCTCGATCGTGCCGTGGCCCTCGGTGACGACCGTGTCGTCGTTGTCAGGCATCTTCGGCGCCTTCCTGGTCTCCATTCGGCTGCGCCGAGTCGACCGGCGGAGCGGCCTCCTGCGCCGAGTCGACCGGCGGGGCAGCCTCCTGCGCCGAGTCGACCGGCGGGGCAGCCTCCTGCGCCGAGTCGACCGGCGGAGCGGCCTGCCGCGCCGCCTCGGGGGCGACATCGACGAGGACGACCGTGATGTTGTCGTGGCCGCCGTGGTCGAGCGCGAGCTGCATCAGCGCGTCGACCGCCTCGCCCGGGTCGCCGTGCTGGGCGAGCACGTCGTAGAGCTCGGGCTCGCTGAGCTCGCCGTGCAGCCCGTCGGAGCAGATGAGGATCCGCTCCCCCAGCTCGACGGGGTGCACCCAGTAGTCGGCCGGGCTGTCGGGAGCGCCGACGGCCCGCGTGATGACGTTGCGGTGCTCGAAGGTCTCGGCCTCCTCCGGGGTGAGGTTGCCGGCATCCAGTTGCTCTTGCATGTACGAGTGGTCGATCGTCATGCGCTCGAAGCGGGCCCCGACCACGCGATAGACGCGCGAGTCGCCCACGTTCAGCACGAGCCAGTACGGCGCCCCGTCGTGGCGGACCTGCACGACGCCGGTCAGCGTGCTGCCCGCGCCGCGGCGGGTGCGGTCGCTCAGCGCGGCGACGGTCTGGTGCGCGCGGCGCATCGCGTCGGCGACCTCGTCGGGCCGGACGTCGTCGCGGCCGACCAGCGGCGAGAAGGCGCGCACCACGGCAGCGCTCGCCACGGCGCCGGCGTCGTGGCCGCCCATGCCGTCGGCGACGATGTAGACGGGGAAATCGGCGAGGAACGCGTCCTCGTTGCCGCGGCGGTGGCGGCCGGCGTCGGTGCCCGCGGCCGTGCGGAGCTGCGGATCGGCGCCCGTCACGACGACGGTCTCATGGCGGTGGCGGCGGTCAGGCACCCTGCACCACCTTCACGCCGAGCTCGCCGAGCATGAACTGCGGGGTCACGCGGGCGCGGTTGCGTGCGCCCAGTTCCGATTCTTCGTTGGTGCGGGGGTCGATGAGCCAGACTCCATTGGTCGAATCGAGGTCGGTGATGTGCCAGTCGCCTCCGACGAACTCGAGCACCGCGTGCGTCGCCGAGACCGAGAGCGCGTCGTCGGTCACCGCGATCAGCTGGGCGCCCGGGTAGAGCGGATGCGCCGAGGGACGCCGCCCCAGGATCGCAGACGCCCCCGTGAGCTCGACACGCGCTCCCATCGTCGTGTGCACCCACCACCGCGGGCGGCGGCGGGCCGAGATCACGGTCGCGTCGGCGTTGCCGGTGATGATCGTCTCGTCGTCCTGCGGGCGGCGGATGATCGTCGCATCGTTGTCGAGTTCGAGCTCGGGGGTCACGGATGCCGGGGCGGCGGGGTCTCCATTCGGCTGCGCCGAGTCGACCGGCGAGAGCGGGGTGG
>NZ_JBLRDT010000240.1:0-3384 GCF_057512245.1 Gryllotalpicola sp. CP2-P1 | reverse complement strand
CGATCTCCCTGCGCGCCCTCGGCGACCCCGACGCCTTCGCCCCCGGCGACCTCGTGCTCAGGAAGTCTCTCGGCGCGAGGACCGAGCGCGAGGCATCCGCCATCGCCTCTGCCTGGTCGCCGTGGCGCGGCTACGCCGCGATGCACCTGTGGACGTCCTCGGCGTACCTTCCCTAAGCACCCCGGCCACGACTAGGCCGCCTGCAGTCGGTCGCGGGCGGCCACCGCGTCGACCGCGAGCGCCGCGAGCAGCTGCGCGGCCGGATCGGGCGCGTCGCGCTCAAGCAGCGCGAGCATCATGTGCCGCGGCGTGAGCGAGCGCGCCTTCTCGGCCACTCCGTGCCGCAGCGTGCCGTTCATGACCTGCCGCGCACCCGCCGTGAACGGCACGAACCTGCCCACCCGCCCGCGCCCGCCCGGCGCGAACTCGCCCAGCTCGATGCCGACCGCGGCAAGGGCCGACCGGTCGAGCTGCTCGGCCGCCGTGCGCGCCGCCTCCGCATCGATGCCCACGGCCGCGGCCAGCTCGTCGTTCTCGAGCAGCGTGATGAGCAGATGCTCGGTGCCGACCCTGCGGTCGCCACGCCGAGCAGCCTCGTAGCGCGCGTCGTCGACGGCGACGCGGGTGGCCAGTGCGAATCGCTCAAACATCTTTCTTCCCATACTTCGCGTGGACCGACTGCCGAGTGACGCCGAGCGCGTCGCCGATCTGCTCCCACGACCAGCCAGCGCGACGCGCGGCCTCGACGTGCATGGCCTCGACGCGCTCGGCGAGGCGGTGCAGCGCGCCGACGGCGCGCAGGCCCGTGGCCGGGTCCGTCTGCGTGAGTCGAATGCCGAGCAGATCGGATGCCTGCGAGTTCGGCAGATCCTTGTCAGTCTGGCTTGACACGCGTCTATTGTCAGCCCAAACTGACACGCATGTCAACGTCAATTCAAACTGACGCACCGCCCATCGTCATCGTCGGTGCCGGCCCGACGGGGCTGCTGCTCGCCGGCGAGCTGGCCGACGCCGGCGTCCGCGTCATCGTCCTCGAACGGGAGGCTCAGCCGGCGACGATGCCCAAGGCCAACGGCATCGTCGGCCGCGCCGCGGTGGAACTCGCCCGGCGCGGCGTGCTGCGCGGCAGCGGCCTTCGCATCGTGCGCCCGCCGCGATTCCTGTTCGGAACGCTCGCGCTGCGGCTCGGTCTGGGGCCGGCGAATCCCCTGCATCTGCTGCCCGTTCCCCAGCGCCGCCTCGAGCAGCTATTCGAGCAGCGCGCGCTCGCGCGCGGCGTCGAGCTGCGCCGTGGCACCACCCTCGCCGGCTTCACGCAGGGCGGCGACGCCGTCGAACTGGAGGTGCACACCCCGAGGGCCACGGAGCGCCTCCCGGCAGCCTTCCTCGTCGGCTGCGACGGCGCCAGGAGCACGGTGCGGAGGGCCGCCGGCATCGGCTTCCCAGGCTTCACGAGCGACGTCATCACGCGGATCGCGCGCGTGACCCTGCCGCCGCGCACCGCGCGGCTCGACGGTCGCGGCGACACGATCGAGCTCACCGGCATCGGCCGCCTGCACACCATGCGCCAGAACCGACTGCCGGGCGGTGGCTTCGCGATCGCCCCCGTCGCGACGCTTGATCGCACCGCCCCCGATGACCTCTACCTGATCACGACCCACGAGCCGCACCGCGGCGAGGAGCCCACCGACGCTCTGCCGGAGGCCGAGCTGCGGGCCAGCCTGCGCCGTGTGCTCGGGGCCGAGCTGCCGTTCTCGGCCGTCGACTCCGCGCGCAGCACGGTGGCGAACAGCAGGCTGGCGAGCACCTACCGCGTCGGCCGCGTGCTGCTCGCGGGCGACGCGGCGCACATCTTCAACGCGGGCGGGTCCGCACTCAACGTCGCGCTGCTCGACGCGCTGGCCCTGGCGCCGCTTCTTGTGGCTGCGGCGCGGGGCCAGGCATCCGTCGCCTCACTCGAGGCCTATGAGAGCGCGCGCCGACCTGCGGCAGAACTCGCGCTCGCCCAGACGCGCGTGCAGGCCGCGCTCAGCGGTGATGACGAGCACGCCAGCGCGCTGCGCGAGATTGTGGGCACGCTCATAGCTTCCCGTACGGGCGCTCGAGCCGTGGCCCGTCTCATCGAAGGCTCATGACACCCGCGTAGCGTTGAACGGGTGACCCGCACACGTCGACGCACGCCCGCGCTTGCGGCGGCCGCCCTGGTGGCGCTCGCCCTCGCGGTCTCGTCGGCGACCCCTGCGCGGGCGGCGGCGACTCCGACGCCGACGCCGGCTGCGACGGGCGCGGCGGCCGGTGCGGTGGCGGGCAACTGCCCCGACTACGAGTTCATCGGCGCGCGCGGCTCCGGCGAAGACAACAGCATCCCTGCGAAGAAGCGCTACACCTCGGCGAACCCGAGCTGGGGCATGGGCGGCGAGCTCGCCGACCTCTACCGACGCGTCGAGAAGACGGCGTCGGCGAACAACGTGACGATCACGCCCTACGGCGTTCCCTATCCCGCCGTCGGCATCGATGTCGTGACGGGCGACGCCCTCGTCAGCGGCGACCTCGGCGTGTACTCGAAGTCGGTCGAGCTGGGCGCGCACGCGGCGGCGGCCGAGCTCGAGCGGGTGAGTCGCACCTGCCCGGGTACCGGCGTGATCATGTCGGGGTACTCGCAGGGCGCCCAGGTGATCGTCGAAGCCGTGCTGTCGGCCATGCCGAGTGCCCGCCGTGCGCTCGTGGCGGCCGTGTTCTTCGGCAACACCTACTTCAACTCGGCCGACAGCACCGACGACTACGGCAGTTTCGCGCCCGGCCTCGACGGCTACCTCGTGAGCAACAGCAAGGGCGGCAGCACGCCCAACGGCGCCGCCGACGCCGGCTCCGCCGCGAGCACGGCCGACGGCGGCAGCGACTGGGCGAGTGAGTTCGGGCGGGCCGCGATCTTCGACTACTGCCACGACGGCGACCCGATCTGCGGGCTGGTGGACGACCGTGTCGTCGGCGGCGTGAACTACCCCGTCCGCGACTTCGCCCACATCGTCGCGACCACTGCGAGCCCGTCGGGCGACCCCAACATCCTGTCTCAGCACGGCACCTATCAGCGCGGCGACACCGCGAACGCGGCGCAGCAGCTGCGCTACGTGATGGGGCTCCCGCTGCTGCGTGCGCCGAAGGCGACGGCCAAGATCACGGGGCCCGTGACGACCGAGGTGGGTGCCGAGACCCGCTTCAGCGCGGCGGGCAGTCTCAGCGACCCGGCCGACCCGATCATCCGCTACGCCTGGACCATCGACGGCGGCACCGCAGCCGCTCGCCGGCTCACGACCACCGCCCCGAGCCTCGCCACGGTCTTCGCGACGCCCGGAACGCACACGATCGCGCTGCGCACGACGACGC
>NZ_JBLRDT010000239.1:0-3429 GCF_057512245.1 Gryllotalpicola sp. CP2-P1 | reverse complement strand
CTCTTCGATCTCGCTCGAGGCATCCCCGGCCCCGCCTTGCCCGCTCGCGCCCCCGCTCGAAATCAGCGGCAGCTTCTTGATGTCGTCGATCGAGCCGAGCTGCGAGCCGGCCTGCACCGTGAGCGTCTGCGAGCCGGCGGTGAGCTGGCCCGCGCCGACGAGCACGCCGTTCTGCTGCAGCGCGGTCGTGATGGCCTGCGTGCTGAGACCCGCGGCGGCGAGCTTCGCCGAGTCGGGCGTGATGGTCACGCGCTGGCCGGCCAACCCCACGAGCTGGGCGTCGCCGACGCCGTCTGCCTTCTTGATGTCGGGCAGGACGAGGCGCGTGAGATCGTCGCCGAGCTTCGCGGTGTCGTCGCTTCCGGTCGCGGCGATCTGGATGACCGGCAGGTCGTCCAGGCTGACGCTGATCACCTGCGGGGTGACGTTGTCGGGCAGCGTCGACGAGATCTGGTTGATCGCCTGGTTGAGCTTCTGCTCGGCGGTGTCGAGGTCGGTGCCGTAGTTGAACTGGGCCGTGATGAGCGACTGGTTCGTCGAGCTGACCGCCGAGGTCTGGTCGAGGCCGGGAACACCCTGGATGGCCGTCTCGATGGGGGTGCTCACGTCGTTTGAGACCACGGCGGGGCTCGCGCCGGGGTACGTCGTCAGGATCGCGAGCTGGGGGAACTGCACCGAGGGGATCAGCTCCTGCTTGAGGTTCGTCAGCGCGACCCCGCCGAAGATCGCGGCGCAGATCGTGATGAGGGCGATGAGCGCGCGGTTCTTCATGCTCAATACGGCGAGGTTGTGCATGCCGGGCATCCTGTCAGCAATCGGTCACGGGCGGCTGTGCGCTTATCGCCGCAGCCGCGCGCGCAGGTCGTCGCGAACTCGGCGCTTCTCGCGACTTGGGCAGCCTTTGTGACGACCCAGGGTGGTGACGCGCATCAGGTCGTCAGAAAGTCGGCTTGCGGACCGCGCATCAGCACAATCGTGACGACCGGATGCCTGAACGGGACCGACACGCCGCGCGACTTCTCCAGCACAGCGCCGTGAGGCAGGTGTCTGTCCCCATTCCGGCTGCTTCGCGGGAGGTGGCACGGCGCGGGTCCCGATGCTGGTCTTCCATGCGACCAGCGACCCCGCTACCAGGACCGTTCACCGACCGCGCGTTCACGGTGCGAGAGGCGCTCGACGCGGGGCTCACCCGCGACCGCCTCGCCGCGGGCGACCTCTCACGCCCCTTTCATGGCGCCCGCAGCACCCTGCCATCGCTGGGCGACGATGCGAAGTCGCGCCAGGTCGCGTTCCGTCGGCTCGAGGAGTACCGACCGCTGCTGTCGATCGGTCACTTCTTCAGCTCGGTGTCTGCCGCCGTCTATTGGGATCTCCCGCTTCCCTGGCGGCTCTACGGCGGCCCGGTTCACGTAGCCACCCGCTGGCCCGCGCGCTCGCCTCGAGTGCGCGGGACGGTCGGCCATGCGCTCCGCCACCCGCGCGTCATCGAGCGCTCCGGCTGGCGAGTGCAGGCACCGGCTGACGCGTGGTGCGAGCTTTCGGCTTTCTTGTCTGTCGACGAGCTTGTCGCGGCCGGCGATGCCCTCTTCTACCGGCAACGCAAACTAGCGACACGTGACCGGCTGGCGGAGTCTGTGCGGAGATGGGGGAGCAAACCCGGCGCACTCAAGCTTCGTGAGGCCTTCGAACTCATTCGCGAAAACGCCGAATCGCCGAAAGAGACAGAGTGGAGGCTGATCATCATCCGTGCGGGCTTCCCGGAGCCCGCGCTGAACTTCGAGGTCTATGGACCGAACGGCGAGCTCGTCGCGATCATCGATCTCGCCTACCCGTGGGCGATGACGGGGCTGGACTACGAAGGCCGACACCACGCCGACGATCCGGAGCAGTTCGCGCGAGACGGCCGGCGATACAACGCGTTGCAGAAGGCCGGGTGGCACGACATCCGCATCATGGCCGGCATGCCGCGGGCGGAGATTCTCGACGACCTCGGCGAGCAGCTCTTCCGGAAGGGGTGGCGGCCTGCGGCATCCCCCGCCCATCTGGTGCCGTCGTCACAAACGGGGCGTGGAAGACATCCGTAAGCCACTTAAGTGACGACCCGCGGTGCGGTCGCGCGCGCCGGTCGTCACAAACGAGGCCAAAGACACGCCTGGCGGCCAAAACGTGACGACTCACCGGGCGGGTGCGTCGCCGCGGAAGACGGGAAATCAGGGGAAACCCCGAGAGCGCAAACGCGATATATCGTGTTAGCTTTTCATCACAGAAGTCGAGATATATCGCGTTTGGAGAATCGGATGCCCGAAGAGAAGTGGCTCGTGAACCCGGGCCAGTCCAAGACCGTCGACATCGACGGCATCACCTCGGTGAAGATCAGCCTCATCGGCGGCCAGGTCGACGTGATCGGCCACGACGAGCCGACCACCCGGGTCGAGGTCAGCGGCGTCACCGGCAAAGACCTCAAGATCACGGCCGAGAACGGCCGCCTCGAGATCGACCACCCGCAGCTGCGATGGGACAACTTCATCGACGTCTTCCGCTCGTGGCAGGGCAAGGCGCGCGCCGACGTCTCGGTGCTCGTGCCGCGCAACGTCGCGCTCAAGCTCGGCACGGTCAGCGGGCACGCTCTCGTCTCGGGCCTCATCAGCGACGCGCGGCTCAGCACCGTGAACGGCGACCTCACCACCGACACCCTCGTCGGCAACGTCGAGCTGAACGCGGTGAGCGGCGAGCTCGCGGTGCAGAACCATCTCGGTGCCGCGAAGGCCAACACGGTCAGCGGCGACGTCACCATGAGCGGCACACTCAGCCGGGTGAGCGCGGACGGCGTCAGCGGCAATGTGTTCCTCGACGTGCTGGGCGTGCCCGACAGCATCCGCCACAACACGGTCAGCGGCGACCTCACGCTTCGCCTCGACCATGACGCCCCCGCCCGCTTCCGCGTCAACACGGTGTCGGGCGTGCTGCAGGTCGCCGGCTCGATCTACCGTGGCGCGAGCGCCCGCAACTTCGACTACCAGGACGGCCCGCTCGACCAGCTGTGGATCGACGTCACCGCCAATTCCGTCAGCGGCAACGTCTCGGTCGTGCGCCGCACCTCCGCCGGCGAGGCAGCATGACACCCCCCGTCTTCAGCCACGGCAGCCTGCGCCTGTATCTGCTGAGCCTGCTGCAGGACGCGCCGAAGCACGGCTACGAGCTCATCCAGGCACTCGAGCAGCGCTTCGGCGGCACCTACAGCCCGAGCGCGGGCACCATCTACCCGCGCCTGTCGAAGCTGGAAGAGGAAGGACTCGTCACGAAGACGACGCAGGGCCGCAAGACCGTCTATGAGATCACGGATGCCGGCAGGCTCGAGCTCGACCGCAGAGAGGCCGAGCTGCGAGACATCGAAGCCGAGGTCACCGACTCGGTGCGGCGCCTCGCCGA
>NZ_JBLRDT010000024.1:0-22768 GCF_057512245.1 Gryllotalpicola sp. CP2-P1 | reverse complement strand
GCCGCCATCGTCGACGTGATCGCGAAGCAGGCGGACGCCGGGTTGAAGCTCGCGACCGACGGCGAGTTCCGCCGGGGCTCCTGGCAGTACGACTTCTTCGCCGGCCTCGACGGCGTCACGGTCACGGGGGCGGAAGGCGGCGTCGAGCTCGGCGGCGTGCGCACGACGAACCGGCAGCTCTTCGTCGACGGCCGCCTCGGCTTCCCGAGCGAACACCCCATGCTCGAGCACTTCCGCTTCCTGCGCGACCACGCCCCCGCGGGCGTGACGCCCAAGATGACGATCCCCTCCCCCGCCGTGCTGCACTTCCGGCTCGACCGCGAGGGGCTCGCCGGCGGCGCCTATGTCGATCACGACGAGCTGTTCGACGACCTTGCGCGCACCTACCGCGACGCGGTGCGCGCGTTCTATGACGCGGGATGCCGGTACCTGCAGTTCGACGACACGACGTGGACCTACCTCTGCTCGCGCGCGGAGCGCGAGAAGGCCGCGGCCAGAGGCATCCGCATCGACGGTCTCGCCGAGCGCTACGCGGCCCTCATCAACGACGCGCTCGCCGGCCGGCCGAAGGACCTCGTCGTGACGACGCACGTGTGCGGCGGCAACTTCCGCTCGGCGTGGATCTCGACCGGCGACTACGAGCCGGTGGCCGAGCAGCTGCTCGCGGGCACGGACTACGACGGCTATTTCCTCGAGTACGACAGCGAGCGCGCGGGGGGCTTCGAGCCGCTGCGGCACGTGCCTGCGGCGTCGGGGGGTCGTCCGAAGCAGGTGGTGCTCGGCCTGCTCACCTCCAAAGACGGCGCGCTCGAGAACCCCGAGGTCGTCAAGGCGCGCATCGACGAGGCGGCGCGGCACGTGCCGCTCGATCAACTCGCCCTCAGCACGCAGTGCGGCTTCGCGTCGACGCAGGACGGGCACGCGCTCACCGAGGCGCAGCAGTGGGCGAAGGTGCGCGAGGTCGTCCGGGTCGCCGCCGACGTGTGGCGTTAACACTCGGTGACATACGGGGCGTGCCCGGCGCAATCCCGGGCGGCTGACGGCTGGGCCACGTAATCTGGCGGCGTGCGAGTGATCAGCTACAACCTCCGTGAGAACCACGCAGCGGGCGAACTGGTGCCTCTCGTCGAGAGCCACGACCCCGACGTGCTGTGCCTGCAGGAATGCGGCAGCACGGGGCTGCCCGAGCGCATCGGCGACCTGAAGCTGGCCGGCGCGACGCTGCGCAACCGCCTGGGACTCGCGCTCTATTACCGCGAGCACCGCTTCACGATGGTCGCGACCGAGAACTTCGCGCTGAAGAAGTCGCTGCACGATCACCTGCTGGCGCCGGCCGACGAGCGGGTGGTCGGAACCCGCCTCGAAGACACCGAAGAGGACCGCGAGGTCGTCATCGCCTCGTTCCACGCCTCGCCGCTGACGGCCGTGAACTCGCTGCGACGCGCTCAGATCGACGCCGCTCACACGAAGCTGCGCGAGCTCGGCCCCGGGCTGCCGGCGCTCATGGTCGGCGACTTCAACTACCCCTGGTTCCACAAGAACCTGCGCGCCCGCATGGTGCAGTCGGGGTACGAGCTCTCACGCAGCGACGAGACCACCTACGCCCGCTACAAGTACTTCCGCGGGCACTTCGACTTCGCCACCTCGACGGGGCTCGAGATCAGCGGCGTGAAGACGCTGCCGGCCGGCATCTCCGACCACAAGCCGATCCTCGTCTCTGCCACGTACCGCAGCGAAGACCAGGACCGGCTCACCGCCTGACGGGCCATCGACATGCCGCCCCCGCCCTCATACTCTGAGCGCGGGAGGTGACGATGCCGCAGCAGCCCGGCCCGCGCACGCTCTGGGCGAACCTCAGCAACCCGTTCGCCGTGGGGTTCACGCTCACGCTCGGCGGACTCGCCGCGCTCGTGCTCGGGCTTGCGATCTCGAGCCTGTCGCAGATCCTCGCCTATATCGCGATCGCGCTGTTCGCCGCACTCGGGCTCGACCCCGTCGTGCGCAGACTCGAGCGCACGGGCCTGGCGCGCGCGTGGGGAATCGTCATCGTCTTCGCGGGCTTCGCGGTGCTGCTCGCAGCGGCCCTGTGGCTGATCGTTCCCGCGACGCTCTCGCAAGAGAACGCCTTCCTCCATGATCTTCCCGCCAGGGTCGGCGACTTCCGCCGCTGAGCCTCTACTTTCTGGCATCCCTGCCGGCCATGAAGTCGGCGTTCACGCGCCTGATACCCGCGCGCACCCGCGCGACCGCCTCCGGCATGGTCGCGCAGATCGCGGATGCGATCGGCAGCTATCTCGGCGGCATGGTCGTGCTGGCGTTCTTCAACGCGGTGATCGTGTTCCTGCTGTTCCTGATCCTGCGGCTGCCGTTTCCCGTGCTGATGGCGGTCGTCGCGTTCGGCGTCACCCTGGTGCCCCTCGTCGGGTCCGTCATCTTCTGGGTGCTCGGAACGGCGGTCGGGCTCTTCGGCGGCCCCGTGCAGGCGGTGGTGTTCGCGGCCGTCTACCTCGTATATATGCAGGTCGAGGCATACGTGCTCACGCCGCGCGTGATGAGCCGCGCCGTCGCGGTTCCCGGCGCCCTCGTCGTGATCGGAGCGCTGGTCGGCGGCACCCTGCTCGGCATCCTGGGCGCGCTCGTCGCCATCCCGGTCACGGCGTCGGTGCTGCTCATCGTGAAGCAGCTCGTGATCCCGCGCCAGGATGCGAAGGTCTAGCGGATGCCGCCGACGGCGGCTACACCGACGGGGTGCGATTCTCGGCGCTGACCATCCAGGCGTACTGCTCGAGGGTCGAGATGATCTCGTGCAGGATGTCGGCCGTCGTCGGGTCCTCTTCGTCGACCTCGTCGTGCACGTCGCGCATCGTGCCCACCACGGCCTCGAGTCGCACGGTGATCAGATCGACGGTGTCGCTCGTCGCCACCTCGCCGTTGGGGTACGGGGGCAGCGAGGTGGTCTCGCTGACGAACGCGCTGCGCCCGTCGACCGCCGCGTGCAGCGCGCGCAGGCGCTCGGCGACGACATCGCTGAACTCGCGAGCGGACTCGGTGATCTCGTCGAGCTGCAGGTGCAGGTCGCGGAAGTTCTTGCCGACGACGTTCCAGTGCGCCTGCTTCGCCTGCAGCGACAGCTCGATCAGGTCGACCAGCACCCGCTGCAGGTCGCCGGTCAGCCGCTCCGACGCGACGAAGCCGTTCTCCGCGTTCTCCTTCTTCGAGCGCGCGGCCCCCTCGCGCGGGGTCGGCTTCTTGGCCGCCGTCGCCTTGGTGGTGCTCCTCGTGCTCGCGGTCGCCCGTGCCTTCTCTCCTGCCCCTCCTCGACTGATACGTGTCAGCAGAACCGTTCCCTGATCCGCCGTGCGCGACACTCCCCCGGCGCGCGCGGCTCAGCAGGCCAGGTCGATGCCGCCCCACTCGACCGCGGGCTCCCGCCCGTCGCCCTCCGCCGGCGTGCCGGGCGCCGTGTGGTGCTCGAGAGCGACCGGCACCGCGGCGGTCACGAGCGCGTCCACCTCGCCCTCGCCGCGCAGCGGCACCGTGACGACGTCCGCGCCCTTCCGGGCCGCCTTCACGATCTCCTCTTCGAGCTTCCCGACGCTCACTCCGTCGCGGAGCTCGAAGCTCAGCTCGCCGAGCCTCAGCGTCACGTTCTCCTTAGCGTTCTCTTCGCTCATGCCTGCCGAGTACCCGACGGCTCGCGGCGAGAACCCGAACCGCCGGCGGGTTGACAATGCCGGGGAGCACGAGGCAGGAATGAGAAAAGGCCCGGAGCCGAAGCCCCGGGCCTTCCTGGTGCGCCCCCAGGGACTTGAACCCTGAACCCACTGATTAAGAGTCAGTTGCTCTGCCGATTGAGCTAGAGGCGCATTGTGTCTCGACACTGTGTGTGTGTCTGAACACTGTGTGGCCCGCGAAAAGCGGGAACCGCACGAGTGACAACCTTAGCAAACGAGAAAGGCGGTCCCAAAATCGTGGCCACTCTGCGCGATCGCGAGACCGGCGGCCGGCTGTTCATCGGCACCTCGGGCTGGCGCTACAAGGCCTGGCGCGGCGACTTCTACCCGAAAGGCCTCGCGCAGCGCCGCGAGCTCGAGTACCTGTCTCGGCAGTTCGGCTCGGTCGAGCTCAACGGCTCGTTCTACTCGCTGCAGAAGCCCGAGTCCTACGACCGCTGGCGCGACGAGACGCCCCACGGCTTCCGCTTCGCGGTCAAGGGCGGCCGCTACATCACCCACATGGTCGGCCCCGACAAGCTGCAGGCCGGGCTCGACCGCTTCTTCGAGTCGGGCGTCACCCGCCTTGCCGACCGGCTCGGGCCGATCCTGTGGCAGTTTCCGAGCCGCCGCCGCTTCGAGCCCGAGCACCTCGAGACCTTCTGCGCCGCACTCCCCCGCACGCACGGCGGCACACGGCTGCAGCATGCGCTCGAGCCCCGGCACGAGAGCTTCCGCGACCCGCGGTGCGCCGAGATCCTGCGCAAGCACCGGGTCGCGCTGGTCGCGTCCGACGGCGCGGGGCAGTGGCCGATATTCACGGATGCCACGGCCGGCCTCGTCTACGTGAGACTCCACGGGCCCCGCGAGCTCTATCACGGCGGCTACTCCCCGGCAGAGCTCGAGCACTGGGCATCCGTCATTCGCGAACTCGCGACCACGGGGCGGGCGAGCCCGCGCGATGCCTACGTCTACTTCGACAACGACGCCGACGGCCGCGCGCCCTTCGACGCCCTCGCGCTCGCCGATACGCTGGCAGGGTGACCGCCGACCTCGATTTCGCACACCGCCTGGCCGACGCGGCCGACGCCATCTCGACCGCCCGCTTCCGCGCCAACGACCTGCGGGTGGCGACCAAGGCCGACCGCACCCACGTGACGGATGCCGATCAGGCGGTCGAGCGCGCGATCCGCGAGCTCATCACGGCCGAGCGCCCGGGCGACGCGATCTTCGGCGAGGAGTACGGGGTCGAGGGCGAGTCGAACCGGCAGTGGATCATCGACCCCATCGACGGCACCGCCAACTACCTGCGCGGCGTGCCGGTGTGGGGCACGCTCATCGCGCTCGCCGTCGACGGCGAGGTCGTCGCGGGCGTCGCGAGCATGCCCGCACTGCGCCAGCGCTGGTGGGCGGCGAAGGGCGAGGGGGCGTGGAAGCGCACCGGCCGTCACAGCGGGCCCGAGCAGCTGCACGTCTCTGCGACGCGTGCGCTCGACGAGGCATCCATCAGCTTTCAATCGATCGCCCAGTGGGACGAGGCGGGGTACCTCGAGAAGCTGATCGAGCTGACGCGCGCCGTGTGGCGCGACCGCGCCTACGGCGACCTGTGGTCGTACACGCTGCTCGCCGAAGGGCTCATCGACGCGGTCGGCGAGTTCGGGGTGAAGGCCTACGACCTCGCACCGCTCTCACTGATCGTGGAAGAGGCCGGCGGCCGGTTCACCTCGGTCACGGGCGAGCCCGGGCCGTGGCACGGCTCGTCGCTCGCGAGCAACGGCCTGCTGCACGACGAGCTGCTGCGCCGAATCGCGCTCTGACCTGCACCCGCGCATTCCGAGCGGGCGGCCCGGGTACCGCGACCGCATGGAGAACCCCACCGCGGTGCAGGAATCCACCCGCACGGAAGACAGCCACCTCAAGCAGCGCCTCGGCTACTGGTCGCTCGTCGCCACCGGCATCGGCAGCGTCATCGGCTCGGGCTGGCTGTTCTCGGCGATGTATGCCGCACAGACCGCCGGTCCGGCATCCCTCATCGCCTGGGTGATCGGCGGCGCCGTGATGCTCGCCGTCGCCCTGGTGTTCGCCGAGCTGGGCATGGTGCACCCCGAGTCGGGCGGCCTCGTGCGCTACCCGCTGTACTCCAACGGCCGCTTCGCCGCCAGCATCGTCGGCTGGAGCATGTGGGTCACCTACGTCGCGAACCCGCCGACGGAAGCGGCGGGCGTCGTGCAGTACGCCAGCTCCTACATCCCCGGCCTGTTCCGGCACAGCCAGCTCACGTTCCTCGGCATCGTGATCGCGGTCGCCCTCATGGCCGTGTTCGTCGTCATCAACTACTTCGGCGTGCAGTTCTTCGCGCGCAGCAACAACATCGTGACGGCCGTTAAGATCTTCATCCCGCTGCTGACGATCGCGATGCTGATCGCGAGCGGCTTCACCGGCAACGGCGGCGCGGGCGGCCCGAGCAACTTCGACCGAGGCGGCGGCTTCGCCCCCTACGGCATCGGCGCCGCTCTCGGCACGATCGCCACGGCGGGCATGGTCTTCGCCTACACCGGCTTCCGCAACATCGTCGAGCTCTCGGGCGAGGTGAAGAACCCGCGCCGGAACATCCCCGCCTCGCTCGTCACCACGATCCTCGCCGCGATCGTGCTCTACCTGCTGCTGCAGACCGCGTTCATCTTCGGCGTGCCGCAGCACCTGCTCGGCCACGGCTGGAGCGGCATCGACTTCGACTCGCCGTTCGCACAGCTGGCCATGCTGCTCGGAATGACGTGGCTCTACTGGATCCTCATCGCCGACTCGATGATCTCGCCCTCCGGCGCCGCGATCGTGTTCACCGCGTCGAACGCGCGCAACGTGTTCGGGCTGTCGAAGAACCGCTTCTTCCCCGGCTGGCTGTCGAAGGTGCACGAGGGCTCAGGGGTGCCGCGCCGCGCTCTCCTCCTGAACTTCGTCGTCGGCATCCTGTTCCTGCTGCCGCTGCCCAGCTGGCACCAGATCATCGGCGTCACCGGCACCCTGATCGCGTTCACGTTCTCGATCGGCTCGGTCTCGCTCGTCGCCTTCCGGCGCGCGAAGATCGCAGACGCGGCCGACCGCCTGCCCGGAATGACCGTCATCGCCCCGTTCGCGTTCATCGTGAGCGCGCTCGTCATCTACTGGGTGCCGTGGTCCGAGCTGCTGCTCACGATGCCGATCGTCGGCGTCGGCGTGATCTGGTACGCGGTCGCCTATGTGATCCAGAAGCACGGCGTGGGCGAGGTCGTCGGCGGCCTGTGGCTCGTCGTGTACCTCATCGTCGTCTACGCGATGTCGTATATCGGCGACTACGGTGGCCTCGGGCTGATCCCCGCGCCGTGGGACTCCGTCGTCCTCGCGGTGCTCGCCGCGGGCCTCTACCTGTGGGGAACGCAGTCGGGCGCGCGCTACATGCAGGGCAAGCCCGAGCTCGTCGAAGAGCTGCGCGAGCACCAGCTGAGCCGCCTGCAGCGGTGATCAGAGCTTGGTGCGCCGGTTGAGGGCCCCGTTGAGCACGGCGAGCAGCAGGCCCACCGTGAAGATGATCGTGCCCATGCAGAGCACCTGCGGCGGCAGCCCCGTCTTCACGCCGTAGACGAAGAGCGGGAAGGTCGTCGCCGAGCCCGCGACGAACGACGTGATCACGTAGTCGTCGATCGACATCGCGAGCGCGAGCATGAAGGATGCCACGATGCCCGGCATCATCAGCGGCAGGGTCACCCGGAAGAACGCCGACACGGGCGGCGCGCCGAGGTCCGCGGCCGCCTGCTCGAGCGCCGTGCCCATGCCCGATAGGCGCGCGCGCAACGTCACCACGACGTAGGCGATGTTGAAGGTGACGTGCACGAGCAGGATCGTCGTGACCCCCGTGTTCAGGCCGATCGACAGGAAGAACGACAGGGCCGCGGCGCCCACGACGATCGAGGGCGCGGCGATGTCGACGAAGAGGATGCCGGTCAGCACGCGCCGGCCCCAGAAGCGGTGCCGCTCGAGCGCGAGCGCGAGCGGCGTGCCGATCACGACCGAGATCGCGCCCGACGCGATCGCGATGACGATCGACAGCACGAAGGCCTGCCACAGCCCCGACAGGTCGGCGAGGTGGGCGTAGTAGTCGAGCGTGAAGCCGTGCCAGACGTAGGTGATGCGGTGGTTCGGGGCGACGTTGAAGCTGTAGACCACCATGACCGCGATCGGCACGAGCGTGATCGCGATGACGAGCCAGTAGATGATGGGCAGCACCGGCCGGCGGCGCGCGCGCGGCTGCCGCAGCCCGAGCTCGCCCGGGATCGTGCGGTCGAGCGTCGTCATACGAGGTCCTCGATGTTGTCGGTGCCGAACACGCGGGCATACGCGAACAAGATGATGCCGAGCGCGATCATCATCACGGTCGACAGAGCGGCCGCGACGTTGTACTCCTGCTGCGTGAGGAACACGTTCTGGATCGCCTGGCCCAGCGTGTAGGTGCTCTGGCCGCCGAGCAGCGACGAGTTGACGGGGTCGCCGACCGTGTCGATGAAGACGAGCAGGATGCCGGCGAAGATGCCGGACCGCGACAGGGGCAGCGTCGTCTTGAAGAACACGGCGCGCTGGTTGCCGTAGAGGTCCGAAGCCGCCTCGAACAGACGGGGGTCGATGCGCTCGAGGGCCACATAGATGGGCAGCACCATGAAAGCGAGGTCGTTGTAGGCCATGCCGCCGATGACGGCCCCGGGGGTGCCGAGCACGTGGAAGTCGGCGCCGATCAGGTGCAGATTGCGCAGGAACGACAGCACCGGCCCCTGACCGCCGAGCAGGAACACCCACATGTTGGTGCGGATGATGAACGACACGAAGAACGACAGCATCACGAGCAGCAGCAGCGGATTCTTCCACCTGGCGCTCACGCGGAAGGCGAGGAAGTACGCCACCGGGTACGCGACGACGATCGTGATGAAGGTCGCGGTCGCCCCGAACAGCAGCGAGCGGCCGAGGAACAGCAGGTAGTTGACGCTCGACCCCGAGAAGATCTCGCCGTAGACGCCCCAGTTCCAGGTCAGCTGGTAGCCCTGGTCGGGGTTGCCCGTCATCAGCGAGACGAGCAGCTGGCTGATCAGCGGGATCAGGAACAGCACGATCAGCCAGAGCGAGCCCACCCCGCCGAGCAGGTACGGCGTGGCGTAGCGCGAGAAGCGCCGGTTCGTCATGACTGCACGATCGGGTTGAACACGTCCTGCCACTTCTCGTAGTCGGCGCGGTCCTTGAACACGTAGTACTCGTGCGACTTGGCGAGCACCGCGTCTGACGGGAACACCAGGGGGCTGTTCGCGACGTCGGGGTCCTTGAGCGTGGTGAGGATGTACTCCTTCGCCTCCGGCACGGGGCAGACGTAGTTGACGTAGTCCTCGACCGTGCCGGCCACCGACGGCTGGTAGTAGTAGTCCATCCAGGTCAGGGCGTCGACGGGGTGCTCGGCCGTGATCGGGATGCACATGTTGTCGTGCCACATGATCTGGCCCTCGCTCGGCGTCACGAACTTGATCTCCTCGTGGCCGCCGGCCTGCACCTGGTAGATGTCACCCGACCAGGCCTGGCTGATCCAGATGTCGCCGTTCTGCAGGGCGTCGGTGTAGCCCTGGTCGTAGAACTTGGCGATGTTCGGCTTGAGCCGCTCGAGCCAGTCCTTCGCCTTGCCCCAGTCGTCCTGGGTGGCGTTGGCGGGGTCGGCTCCGACCGCGAGCAGAGCGGCGTTGCCGAGCTCGGTCGTGTCCGAGAACATGCCGATCTTGCCCTTGAACTTGGGGTCGATCAGGTCCTTGAAGCTCGTGATGGGGCCGCCGGTGAGCTTCGAGTTGTAGGCGAGGCCGGTGAAGCCGGTCTGCCACACCATCGTGTGCGCCGCACCGGGGTCGTACGTCGGCGAGAGCACGGAGCGGTCGGCGTACTTCTTGAAATTGGGGATCTTGGTCTGGTCGAGCTGCACGAGCCAGCCGTTGCTGAGCAGCTCGGTGAGCTCCCACCCGTTCGTGATGACGATGAGGTCGTAGCCGATCGACTGATCGCCCTTCAGCAGCGGCGAGATCTTCGAATAGAACGAGTCGTTCGCCTGGATGACCTCTTTGTAGTTGACCTTGATGCCGGTCTTCGCCGTGAAGTCGGTGAGCGACTGGCTCTTCCCGCTGTCGTCCTGGTCGATGTAGAGGGGCCAGTTCGCGAAGTTCAGCGTGCCGGTCTTCTTGTGGTCTGCCCAGTACTTCGTCCAGTCGGTGGTGGCGCCCGAGGACGTCGAGGCCTTCTGCGTGCCCTGGATGCCGCAGGCCGCGAGCAGCGACGCGACGGCCGCGGCCCCCGCGGTGGCGCCCGCGCCGCGCAGCACGGCGCGACGGCTGAGCCGGGACTCGGTCAGGCCGCGCAGCAGTGCGGGGGTGACGGCGGGGTCGAACGAGCCGCGGGTCATGCGGCCACCTCCTTGGATTCGGGTTCGGCTTCGGGCGCCGGGCTGGGGTCGGTGGGGGGAAGGAAGAAGCTCTGCGAGGCATCCCACGACACCTCGACCTCGTCGCCGGGCCGGATCGTCGTCTCGCCGCCCGCGTTCTGCTTGTAGGCCTGCAGCAGGGTGCCCCAGGCGGTGACGAGCCGCGCCTCGGTGCTCGCGCCGAGGAAGGTCACCTCGGTGACGGTCGCCGTGGTGCGGTTCGGGCCGGACGGCCGGGTTCCGAGCGGGTCGATACGGATCTTCTCGGGGCGGATGCCCACGCGCCAGCCCGCGCCGGAGGGAGTTCCGCCCGCGTCGGCGACGACGGCGCCCCCGTTGGGGAGCCGAGCGCCCGAGGCATCCGCCTCGACCGGGATGACGTTGCAGGTGCCCAGGAACTCCGCGACGAACTGCGTCGCGGGTCGGTCATAGACGCGCTGCGGGCTGCCGAGGTCCTCGACGTGGCCGGCGTTCATGACGGCGAGGCGGTCGGCCATCGACATGGCCTCGGACTGGTCGTGCGTGACGTAGAGGAAGGTGATGCCGACCTCGCGCTGGATGCGCTTCAGCTCGAGCTGCATGCTCTTGCGGATCTTGGCGTCGAGGGCGCCCATCGGCTCGTCGAGCAGCAGCACCTTGGGGTGGTTGACGAGCGCGCGGGCGAGGGCGACGCGCTGCTGCTGGCCGCCCGAGAGCTGCGAGGGCCGGCGCGAGCCGAAACCCGAGAGCCCGACGAGGTCGAGGTACTCGTGTGCGCGCTTCTCGGCCTCGGCCTTCGCCACCGCCTTGCGGCGCAGGCCGAAGGTGACGTTGTCGATGACGGAGAGGTGCGGGAAGAGGGCGTAGCTCTGGAAGACCGTGTTCACGTCGCGCTTGTGCGGCGGCAGGCTCGTGACGTCTTTGCCGGCGAGCCTGATGCGGCCGGTGGTCGGCAACTCGAAGCCGCCCACCATGCGCAGGGTCGTGGTCTTGCCGCAGCCCGAGGGGCCGAGCAGGGCGAAGAACTCGCCTGCCGCGAGCTCGAGATCGATGCGCTCGACGGCGACCGCGTCGCCGAAGCGGCGACTCACGCCGTCGAGGGAGATGGCGGCCTGGGGGGCGTCGGGTGTCGTCATGGTGACGGCATCCTAATCATGCGTTTGTTACGGTTCCAATACATCGAGCTGAGCTTGACAACGAAATCGTGACAAATAGGGTCGGGTGGCATGCGGAATCCATTGTTCGGCCGGGGCAATGACATCGTCTTCGAACGTCAGGCCCCAGAGCCGACGGTGATCTCGCACGCACTCGAGAACACGGAGCACCGGGTGTTCTGGCTCGACGACGCGGGTGATGGCACAGCGTACCCGACGCTGACTGCGTGGCTGTCGGCCGACCTCGCGGTCGTGGGCGGCGGCTACCTCGGCCTGTGGTCGGCCATCAAGGCGAAGCAGCGCAACCCTGCGGCGCGCGTCGTTCTGCTCGAGGGGCAGACCGTCGGCTGGGCCGCCTCCGGCCGCAACGGCGGGTTCTGCGAGCCGAGCCTCACGCACGGCGAGGTGAACGGCGAGAACCGCTGGCCGAAAGAGCTCGACGCACTCACCCGTCTCGGGTTCGAGAACCTCGACGCGATCGAGCGCTCGGTCGCCGAGCTCGGCCTCGACTGCGAGTGGGAGCGCACCGGCTCGATCGACGTCGCGGTCGAAGAGCACCAGCTCGCGTGGCTGGAGCCGGCGGTCGAGGGATTCCTCGACCGGGCAGCCGTGCGCGCGGAAGTCGACTCGCCCACCTACCTCGGCGGCCGCCTGCACAGGGACACCGCGCTCGTGCACCCCGCGAAGCTCGCGAAGGAACTCGCCCGAGCCGCGGCAGCGCTCGGAGTCGAGGTGTTCGAGAACTCCCACGTCGATGCGCTGCAGGACGAGAACGGGTCGATCGTGCTGACCACCGCTCGCGCCGGGGTGCGAGCCGGCCAGGTGGTGCTCGCGACCAACGCCTTCCCCGCGCTGCTCAAGCGCTACCGCCTCTACACCGTGCCGGTGTACGACTACGTGCTCATGACCGAGCCGCTGACGGCCCAGCAGCTCGCCTCGATCGGCTGGCGGGGGCGGCAGGGCATGGCGGATCTCGCGAACCAGTTCCACTACTACCGGCTGACCGCCGACGACCGCATCCTGTTCGGCGGCTACGACGCGGTGTATCACTTCGGTCGCGAGGTGCGCGCGTCCTATGAGGAGCGCGACGAGTCCTTCCGCACCCTCGCCTCGCACTTCTTCACGACGTTCCCGCAGCTCGAGGGTCTGCGGTTCTCGCACCGCTGGGCGGGGGCGATCGACACGTCGAGCCAGTTCTGCGCGTTCTTCGGCCTCGATCTCGGCGGCCGGGTCGCGACGGCGGCCGGCTTCACCGGCCTCGGCGTCGGCGCGACCCACTTCGCCGCCGAGGTGCTGCTCGACCGGCTCGCCGGGCTCGAGACCGAGCGCACCGAGCTCGAGATGGTGCGGCGCAAGCCGTTGCCGTTCCCGCCCGAGCCGTTCGCGGCAGCCGGCATCGCGGCGACCCGCTGGGCCATGGACCGCGCCGACCACCACGAGGGGCGCCGCAACCTGCTGCTCAAGACCCTCGACGCGGTGGGACTCGGGTTCGACAGCTGACGGCGCCGCTCAGCGCTGCGCGAAAGGCGGCGCGAGCACGCCCTCGCCGAGCGCCGCCGCGGGGTCGTCCCCCACGGCGATGATGCGATTGTCGGCGTCGACGTGCACGATGCGCGGCTCGAAGGCCAGCGCCTCCTCCGTCGTCATCTGGCCGTAGGCGATGAGAATGACGACGTCGCCGGGGTGCACGAGGTGCGCGGCCGCCCCGTTGATGCCGACGACTCCGCTGCCCCGCTGCCCCGAGATCGTGTAGGTCTCGAGCCGCGCGCCGTTCGTGACGTCGACCACCGAGACCTGCTCGCCCGGCAGGATTCCTGCTGCGTCGAGCAGGTCTGCGTCCACGGTGATCGACCCGACGTAGTGGAGGTCCGCATGCGTGACCGTCGCGCGATGGATCTTGGCCGTCAGCATCGTTCTCAACACGACGGTCAAGGCTACGCGAAGTGCGGCATGACCTCCGCGGCGACGAGGTCGAGCTGGTCGAGCTCTGCGATGTCCCACAGCTGCAGGTAGACGCGGCTGATGCCGAACTCGCTGAGTCGGCCGATCGCGTCGACGAGCTGCTGCGGGCTGCCGTACCAGCCGGATTCGGCGAGTTCCTGAGGGTCGCGGCCGATGCGCTGCGCGAGGGCGGATGCCTCGGCTTCAGTCTGCCCGACAGCGAGGGTGCGCGCGACCGAGTACACGAGCGACTCGGGGTCGCGGCCCGCCGCCTCGGCCGTGGCGCGCACCCGCTCGACGTTGGTCTTGAGCGCGGCATCCGCCGTGAAGTTGGTGTTGTACTCGCTCGCGTACCTGACGGCGAGCTCGGGCGTGCGCTTGGCGCCGCTGCCGCCGATGATGATCGGCACGGGGCTCTGCACCGGCTTCGGCAGGGCCGGCGAATCGACGATCGTGTAGTGCTCGCCCGAGAACGAGTAGCTCTCGCCGACGGGGGTGTTCCACAAGCCCGTGATCACCTCGAGCTGCTCGGCGAACGGCCCGAACTTCTTCGCGGGGAACGGCACGCCGTAGGCCTCGTGCTCGCGCTGGAACCAGCCCGCGCCGAGACCGAGCTCGACGCGGCCGCCGGACATCTCGTCGACCTGCGCCACCTGCACCGCGAGCAGCCCCGGGTGGCGGAACGTCGCCGAGGTCACGAGCGTGCCGAGGCGGATCTTCGAGGTCTCGCGGGCGAGCGCGCCGAGGGTGACCCACGAGTCGGTCGGGCCGGGAAGACCGTCGCCCGCCATCGCGAGGAAGTGGTCGCTGCGGAAGAGCGCGTCATAGCCGAGCGCCTCGGCCTTCTGCGCCACGTTGAGCTGGGTTTCGTAGGAGGCGCCCTGCTGGGGCTCGATGAAGATCCGGAAGTCCACGTTCAGAGCCTATGCGCGACCCGATCTCGAAACATAGGCCGCCTAGCCTCGAAGCATGTCTCCACAAGAGCGCACCGCAAGCCCTGACGACCTACCCATCACCGTCAGCATCACCCGCCTCGTCAAGCCCGAGAACATCCCAGAGGCGACGCGCTGGGTGCAGGCCGGCGTCAACCTCGCCAACCGCTACGACGGCTTCCTCGGCTCGGGCTGGGTGCGCGGCACCGCCGACGGCGAGGACTGGCACATGCTCTACCGTTTCGCCGACCGCGCGCGTCTCGACGCGTGGGAGAACTCGGCCGAGCGCGCCGAGTGGCTCGAGCGGGGCCGCGACCTCGTCGTGCACCAGCGCACCGAGCGCCGCACCGGCATCGAGGGGTGGTTCGACGCACCTCATGCCGGCGAAGCGCAGACTCCCCCGCCGTGGAAGCAGACGATCGCCATCTGGTGCGGCTTCTTCCCGGTGAACACGGCCTTCACCTACGTGATCTCGTGGCTGTGGCCGAGCTTCGGGCTGCTGCCGATCTGGCTGCGCTGCCTGATCTCGACGGCGATCCTCTGCCCGATCATGGTGCCGTTCGTGCTGCCGCTGGTCACCGGCTGGCTGAAGCCATGGCTGACCGCTCAGCCGAGAAGGCCGTCCACGGTCGCGAGCTCGATCAGAGGCGCGTAGAGCGCCATCGCGTCGAGCGCACGCTGGTGGTCTGCGGCGGACGCCCCCGCGCAGGCATCCGTCGGCACGATCACGTGCACGCCGTCGTCGGCCGCGGGCAGCGCGGTCGAGATGACACAGCAATCGGTCGAGACGCCCGTGAGCACGATCTCGCTCGCGCCGTGCAGCGCGGCCTTGAGCTCGAGGCCCCATTTCCCGAATGTCTCGCACGTGACGACCGGATGCCTGCCCGGCGCGATCTCGGGCGTGAAGGCGTAGAGCGGGTCTTCGCGCGGCACCAGCGCGAAGGGCCACTGCTCGAAGTAGTCGACCCAGGCGCCGCGCGGCTGCGCCGGTGCGACGTAGCGCGTGAAGACCACGCGCTCGCCGAACGCGGGCATGAGGCGACGGATGCCCGCACTCGCGGTCGCGTAGTCGGGTGACGCCCACGGCGAGCCCTGCGCGAAGACGTTCTGCATGTCGACGACGACGAGCCAGGCATCCGCTCGCATCAGCGTCCCTCCTGCGTGGCGACCCGGCGCGGATTCGCGATGGTGCCCACGAACCCGATCACCAGAGCGGCGAGCACGCCGAGGTTGGCGCCGCCCCAGTTCGCCTTCGCGCCGCCGAGCAGGTAGCCCATCCAGGGGAAGGTGACGACGAGGCCCCAGCCGACCGCGGTGCCGACGACGACGAACCCGATCGCGACCCAGTTCACGCGCCCGTAGCGGCCGCGGGGCTCGTAGAGCTCGTCCTGGGCGTAGTCGCGGCGGCGCAGCAGGATGTCCGCGAGCATCACGCCCGCCCACG
Source organism: Gryllotalpicola sp. CP2-P1 (assembly GCF_057512245.1). NCBI lineage: Bacteria > Bacillati > Actinomycetota > Actinomycetes > Micrococcales > Microbacteriaceae > Gryllotalpicola > Gryllotalpicola sp. CP2-P1. The sequence continues at coordinate 7,133 of NZ_JBLRDT010000024.1, read as the reverse complement.
CGGCGATCGGCACCCCGAGGGTGATCAGGAAGTTCTGGAACGGGCCGCTGAAGTCCTGGGCGAAGAAGACGATGTAGATCGCGCCGAGCGTCATGATCACGCCGTCGACGAGGGCGGCGGCGTAGCGGGGCATCCGCGCACCCACGGCCAGAAGTGCGAGACCCGAGGAGTAGATGTCGAGCGCGGCGCCGCCGATCAGGCCGAGCGCGGCCACGATGAGGAACGGGATCAGGAACCACGTCGGCGCGATCGTCGCGAGGCCGCCGACCGAGTAGGCGCCGACCGCCTCGTTGAGCTTGGGCGACGAGCCCGCCAGCAGCACGCCGAAGACGAGCAGCACGACGGGCGCGAGCGCACCGCCGAAGGTGGTCCAGAACACGATGCCGGGGCCGGATGCCTTCCGCGGCAGGTACCGCGAGTAGTCGGCGGCCGCGTTCACCCAGCCGAGGCCGAAGCCCGTCATCATGAACACGAAGCCGCCGATGACGGCCGCGGCCGAGCCGGCAGGCAGGGCGGCGACCGCGCCGAAGTCGATGTGCGGCAGTACGAGCACGAAGTAGACGACCGTGAGCACGCCGGTGATGACCGTGATCCAGACCTGCAGGCGCATGATCAGGTCGAAGCCGTAGACGCCGGCGGCGACGACGAGCAGCACGACGACGATCAGAGCGACGACCTGGGTGCCCGTGCCGCCACCCCACCCGAGCAGCTTGAACACCTCACTGGTCGAGAACACCGCGGTCGCGACGAGGATGGTCTCCCACCCCACGGTGAGCACCCACGACAGCACGGCCGACAGGCGGTTGCCGTCGACGCCGAACGCGGCGCGCGAGAGCACCATCGTCGGCGCAGAGCCGCGCTTGCCCGCGAGTGAGATGAAGCCGCAGAACAGGAAGGAGACGACGATGCCGATGATGCCGACGACGGTCGCCTGCCAGAACGAGACGCCGAAGCCGAGCAGGAAGGCGCCGTAGCTGAGCCCCAGCACGGACACGTTGGCCCCGAACCACGGCCAGAACAGCGTCGCCGGGCGGCCCTTGCGCTCGGACTCGGGAATCGGGTTGAGCGCGTTGAGCTCGACGCCCAGGCCCGACGGTGCGGCGTCGGTGGAATTGGTCATGTGGTTAAGCTGGCACACCATGAGGCCTCTGACCGAGGAAGACATCCGCGGCGCGTTCGTGAACGCGACAGAAGACCAGCTCGAGCGGCTGCCCATGCCGGGGCTGCACGAGACCATCTGGGAGGACAGGGAGTTCCTCGGCTGGCGCGACGGGCAGGCCGCGCAGCTCGGCTACCTCGTGCACTGGGATGACGCCGAAGAGCGGCCGGTCGGCATCGTGGTGCGCGCCGCGAGCGGGTCGATGCGCGCCGGCATCGCCGCCATGTGCTCGTTCTGCCACTCGCCGCAGCCGGCGACACAGGTGCGGCTGTTCTCGACGCCGCGCGCGGGCGAGGCCGGCCGCAACGGCAACACCCTCGGCACGTACATCTGCGAGGACCTGGCCTGCTCGCTGCTCATCCGCCGCCAGCCGCCGCACCTGAACCCGCCGCAGCTGATCGCCCGGCGTGGGGCCGAGCTGCTGCAGCGGGTCAGGAGCTTCACGGGCAACGTGATGAAGACCGCGTAGCCGCGACTACGCCGCGACCGGCACCGACGCCGTGCGGGCGTCCCCCGCGAGGTAGTCGGCGTATGCGCCGGTCGTGAGGAACAGCGGGAACTCGCTGCCCAGGGTGACGTCGGCGAACACGCGCGCCGCGTCCGCGTAGCGGTCGCCGTCGAAGGCGGGCAGCTCCGCGAGCACGTCGTCGAGCACGCTCTCGACGAGCTCGGCCGTCACGGGCGTTCCCTCGGCGGTGACGACGCCCTGCCGGATCCACTGCCACAGCTGCGAGCGGCTGATCTCGGCCGTCGCCGCATCCTCCATGAGGTTGTCGATCGCGGCCGCGCCGTTTCCGCGCAGCCAGCTCTCGATGTAGCGCAGCCCGACCGACACGTTGGTGCGCACCCCCTGGTCGGTGACCGTCGCCCCGGGAATCCGCAGATCGATCAATTGGGATGCCTCGACGTGCACGTCCTCGCGCAGGCGGCCGAGCTGGTTCGGCCTCTCCCCCAGCACCCGGTCGAACTGGGCGCGCGCCACCGGCACGAGGTCGGGGTGGGCGACCCACGAGCCGTCGAAGCCGTCGTCGGCCTCGCGCCCCTTGTCCGCCGAGACCTGCTCGAAGGCCCGCGCGTTCGCCTCGGGGTCCTTCCGGCTCGGAATGAAGGCGCTCATTCCCCCGATCGCGAAGGCGCCCCGCTTGTGGCAGGTCGCGACGAGCAGCTCGGTGTAGGCCCGCATGAACGGCACCGTCATCGTCACCTGCGCGCGGTCGGGCAGCACGAAGGCCGGCCCGCGGTCGCGGAAGTTCTTGATGACGCTGAAGATGTAGTCCCAGCGACCTGCATTGAGGCCCGCGCAGTGGTCGCGCAGCTCGTAGAGGATCTCCTCCAGCTCGAACGCCGCCGTGATCGTCTCGATCAGCACCGTCGCGCGGATCGTGCCGTGCTTGAGGCCGAGCGCATTCTCTGTGAAGGTGAACACGTCGTCCCACAGCCGCGCCTCGAAGCGGTTCTCGATCTTCGGCAGGTAGAGGTAGGGCCCCGTGCCGCGGGCGATCAGCTCGCGCGCGTTGTGGAACACGTAGAGGCCGAAGTCGACGAGCGACGCGGATGCCGGCGCGGCGGCGCCCGGGCGATCGACGAACCTGAGGTGGTTCTCTTTGAGGTGCCACCCGCGCGGGCGGAACACGATCGTCGGGGTCGTCTCGCCGAGCCGGTATTCCTTGCCCTCCGGCGTCGTGAAGTCGATCTGGCGGCGGATCGCGTCGAACAGGTTCGTCTGCACGGCGATGACGTTGGGCCAGGTGGGCGACGACGCGTCCTCGGCGTCGGCGAGCCACACCTTGGCGCCCGAGTTCAGCGCGTTGACCGTCATCTTGCGATCGGATGCTGGCCCGGTGATCTCGACGCGGCGGTCCTCCAGGCCGGGGCCCGCACCCGCGACGCGCCAGTCGGGGTCCTCGCGGACCCGGCGCGTCTCCGGCGGGAACTCGGGGTCGATGCCGCGGCCGATGTCGTCGACGCGGATGCGGCGTTCGCGGATCCGCTCGGAGCGGCGGCCCGCGAACACCTTGTGCAGCTGGGTGAGGAAGGCGAGCGCCTCCGGCGTCAGGATCTCGCCCTGTCGCTCGGCCTGCTCGCCGGTGAATTCGAGGTGGCTGGTCATGATCTTCTCCGTTCGATGACGGGGCTCAGTGGAACTGCTCGGACTCGGTGGAGCCCACGAGAGCGAGCGTCGAGGCGGTCGGGTTGAGCGCCGTCGCGATGCGGTCGAAGTAGCCGGTGCCCACTTCGGCCTGGTGCTTGGTGGCGGTGTAGCCGTTCTTCTCGGCCGCGAACTCCGCTTCCTGCAGCTCGACGTATGCCGACATCTGCCGGTCCCTGTAGCCCAGCGCGAGATCGAACATCGAGTGGTTGAGCGCGTGGAACCCGGCGAGGGTGATGAACTGGAACGCGTAGCCCATCGCCGACAGCTCGCGCTGGAACGCCGCGATCTGGTCGTCGCTGAGATGTGCGCGCCAGTTGAAGCTCGGCGAGCAGTTGTACGCCAGCTTCTGGTCGGGGTAGATGTCGTGGATCGCCTCGGCGAAGGTGCGCGCGAGCTCGAGGTCGGGCTTGCTCGACTCGACCCACAGCAGGTCGGCGTACGGCGCGTAGGCGAGGCCGCGGCCGATGACGGGGCGGATGCCGTTCTCGACCTCGTAGAAGCCCTCTGCCGTGCGGGCGCCTGTGAGGAACTCGCGGTCCCGCTCGTCGACGTCGCTCGTCAAGAGAGTCGCCGCGAGCGCATCCGTGCGCGCGATGATGACCGACGGCACGCCGGCCACGTCGGCCGCCAGTCGCGCGGCGTTGAGCGTGCGGATGTGCTGCGAGGTCGGCACGAGCACCTTGCCGCCCATGTGGCCGCATTTCTTCTCGCTCGCGAGCTGGTCCTCCCAGTGGACGCCCGCGGCGCCCGCCTGGATCATCGCCTGCATGAGCTCGTAGGCGTTCAGCGGGCCGCCGAAGCCGGCCTCGGCGTCGGCGACGATCGGCACCGTCCACTCGCGGCTCGCCTCACCTGTCTCGCTGAACTCGATCTGCGCCGAGCGCAGCAGCGCGTTGTTGATGCGGCGTACGACTGCGGGCACCGAGTTGGCCGGGTAGAGGCTCTGGTCGGGGTAGGTCTGGCCGGCGAGGTTGGCGTCGGCGGCGACCTGCCACCCGGAGAGGTAGATGGCGTCGAGGCCGGCCTTCACCTGCTGCACCGCCTGGTTCCCGGTGAGGGCGCCGAGCGCCGCCACCCAGTACGACGGGTCCTCGCCGCTCTTCTCGATGAGCTGCCAGAGGCGCTGAGCCCCGCGCAGGGCGAGGGTGCTCTCCTCGCGGACGGGGCCGCGCAGCGCGATGACATCGTCGGCGGTGTAGTCGCGGGTGACGTTGGACCAGCGCGGGTCGGTCGCCCACTCGGCCTCAAGGTCGATCGCGGTCTGGGTCTGGTCGCCGGGGCGGATTCCGCTCGTCCCGAGCTCAGAGTTGAACATGTCGTCTCCTTCGACGTGGGTGTGCTGCCTGAGACGAGCATCACCCGCGAGAAAACGGCCGTGAAGGCATCCGAATGCAGAAATTTCGCGTTTTTTCTGCGCAATAGAAGCTCCGCGGATGCCTCGCCCGCGCTCATGATGAGAGGCATGGACACGCTCACCATCGGTCGACGCATCCGCCAGCTCCGCGGCGAGCGCGGGCTCACGCTCGAATCGCTCGCTGCGGCCATCGACCGCGCCCCGAGTCAGCTCTCGGTCATCGAGAACGGCAAGCGCGAGCTCAAGCTCGGCGAGGTGAACCGGTTGGCAGAGGCGCTGGGGGTCGAGGTCGACGCCCTGCTGTCGAGCGAGCCGCCCTCGAAGCGCGCCGGGCTCGAGATCGCGCTGGAGCGCGCGCAGCGCGGGCCGTTGTTCGCCTCACTGGGGCTCGCGCCGTTGCCGCTGCGCAAGACGCTCTCTGACGAGGCGATCGAGACGATCCTCGCGCTGCACGGTGAGCTCGAGCGGCTGCACACGGAGCGCGCGGCGACCCCGGAGGAGGCCCGGCGCGCCAACACCGAGCTCCGGCTCGAGCAGCGTGCGCGCAACAACTACTACTCCGACCTCGAGCGGGCGGCGCGCGAGCTGCTGGCGGCCATCGGGCACCGCGGCGGCCCGCTGTCGCAGCGCGCGACGGGCGAGCTGGCCGCGCATCTCGGCTTCACCCTGCACTACGTGCACGACCTGCCGTCGTCGACGCGCAGCGTGACCGACCGCGAGAACGGCCGCATCTATCTGCCGATCAAGCAGTCGGGCACCGACCCGCGCACCGCGCTGCTGCAGGCCCTCGCGGCGCATGTGCTCGGCCGCCCGGAGCCGCACGACTACGGCGAGCTGCTGCGGCAGCGCGTCGAGACGAACTACCTGGCCGGCGCGCTGCTCATTCCCGAGAGCAGCGCGGTCGAGTTCCTCGATGCGGCGAAGAAGGCGCGCGAGCTGTCGGTCGAGGACCTGCGAGACGCCTTCGCGGTCTCCTACGAGACCGCGGCGCACCGCTTCACGAACCTCGCGACCAGGCACCTCGGCATTCCGGTGCACTTCCTCAAGGTGCACTCCTCCGGCGCGATCTCGAAGGCATACGAGAACGACGACGTGCTGTTCCCGACCGACGCGCTCGGGTCGGTCGAGGGCCAGCAGGTGTGCCGCTTCTGGAGTGCCCGGCAGGTCTTCGAGCGCGACGATCGCCTGTCGCCGTACCACCAGTACACCGACAAGCCCGTCGGCTCGTACTGGTGCACCTCGAAGATCGAGTCGGCGGCGAATGGGGACTTCTCGGTCTCGGTCGGCACGAAGTTCGCGTACGCGAAGTGGTTCCGTGGCCGCGACACCCCGGTGCGGCTCAGCTCGGGCTGCCCCGACCCGGACTGCTGCCGCACGCCGGATGCCCGGCTCGCCGCGCGCTGGAAGGAGAACGCCTGGCCGAGCGCCCGCCTCAACTCGTCGCTGCTCGCCGCCATGCCGACGGGCACCTTCACCGGCGTCGACCGCGTCGCGGTGTACGAGTTCCTGGACAGGCACGCGCCGGAAGGCGCCGAGGCCGCGGTCGGTGACGGGGCTGCTACGGGCCGCTGACGCCGCCGGCGGCCTTGAGGTAGTCGGCGGCCTCGTGCTCGCTCATGACGACCATGCCGCGCACCCCGTGCGAGGAGCGCGTCAGCGCATCGATCCAGACGCGGTTGAGCTCGGGCGGCTTGCTGCCCGAGAAGCGGAACTCGAGCGGAATCGCGGGCGAGACCCAGAGGCTGATGCGGCCGGAGCCGCGCTCGGGTGGCACCGTCACGTTGATCAAGAACGACTCCTGCAGCCGCAGCTTCGCGACGATCGCGATCTTGAGGTGGGCGAGGGCGCGGTCCTCGACTTCGTACTCCGCGCCGCTTCCGTAAACCAGGTACCCCACGTGGCCAGCATCCCACGGATCCCCGCCGGCGGTGTGAAGAGCTGGTTACAGGCCGTGTTCGACGAGCCAGTCGATCGCGAGCGGCAGGGCGCGCAGCGCAGAGACGTGGCCGTCTTCCGCAAGCCACCACGAGGTGGCATCGGGCAGAGTGCGCAGCAGGCGCGTCGCATGGCCTGCCGGGATGACGCGGTCCTGCTCGCCTTGCACGATCAGAACGTGGGCGCTGAGCCGTGCGAGGTCGGCGCCCCGGTCGAAGACGTACGCGCAGTCGTCGTCGATCTCGCCGCCGTCGGCCTGCGCTGCCCCGGCCTGCGCGTCAGCGCCGAGCTCGGCCCAGTCGGCCCCGAGCGCCGCCCAGTCGGCGTCGGTGAACACGCCGGGGTCGAACTCCGCGGTCTCGGCGAAGCGCGCCCGCGCCGAAAGCCCCTCTGTCGCCGCGCGGAGCGCGCGCGGGTCGGCCATGCCGGCGAACCAGTCCGGGTCGTTCGCGCGGTAGGGCGCGACCGAGGCGAAGGTCGCGACGCCCGCCGCCCGCTCCCCCGTGAGTGCCGCGAGCGCCAGCGCGTGCGGG
>NZ_JBLRDT010000238.1:0-3487 GCF_057512245.1 Gryllotalpicola sp. CP2-P1 | reverse complement strand
GCCGAGCAGGTAGGTGACGGCGGCGGCCCCGTAGCCGATGGCCAGCTGTCGCAGCGCGCGCTTCCACGGCGACGACCCCGAGAGCAGCCCGACGACCGCACCCGTTCCGACCAGAGCGATGCCGACGAGACCGGCCGACAGCGCAACGGCGCCGAGGCCGCCCATGCCGAACAGGTATGGGATGACCGGCACGATCGCCCCCGAGGCGAAGAAGCAGAAGCTCGAGAGCGCCGCCCCCATGCCGGTGCCGATCGCCTCGTGCTCGTCGCGCCCCGGCGCGCCGTCCGCGAGCGCCGCGGTCTCTGTGTGCATGCCCCAGATGAGCCGCGCCGCGCGGGTCTGCGCCTGCTGCTCGGTCATACCGCGCGAGCGGAAGACGAGCGCGAGCTCGTTGGCGTTGACGTTGAGCCTTCCGATCGCCTCGCCGACCTCCGGGTTCGGGGTCGAGGCTGCGAGCAGCTCGCGCTGCGAGTGCACCGAGACGAATTCCCCGGCCCCCATCGACAGGGCACCCGCCAGGAGCCCTGCGATGCCCGTGAGCAGGATGACGTGCGTCGAGACGCCGCTCGCGCCGACGCCCAGCACGAGAGAGAGGTTGCTGACGAGGCCGTCGTTCGCGCCGAACACGGCGGCGCGGAAGGTGCCCGAGAGGCGGTTGCGGCCGCGCTCGGCGAGCGCGCGCACGACCTCCTCGTGGATCTGCTCGTCTGCCGCCATCTCGGCGGTGGCATCCGGGTCGTCCGCATAGGGCGAGCGCGACTCGGCGCGTTGCACGAGCGCGAGGATGAACACCGAGCCGAGGCGGCGCGCGAGCCAGCCGAGCGCCCTGCTGCGGAAGCCGACGCCGACCGGCTTGCCGACGTCATCGCCCAAGAGGTCGAGCCAGTGCTGCTCGTGGCGCGACTCGGCGTCGGCGAGCGCGCTCAGGATCTCGCGCTCCTCGCCGCTGCGCCGGCGTGCGAGATCGCGATAGACGGATGCCTCGGCCCGCTCGTCCGCGAGATAGCGGCGCCACCGGCGAAGCGTGCGCTCGTCGGGGGTCTCGGGCGGGGCGTCGGGGGTGCTCATCGGCTCACCAGCCTGGCAGAAAGGCCGCGCCCTGACGAGCGACGCGGGTGAGCGTTCAGGGTTCAGGGCGGGCTAACCGCGCAGGCATCCGCGAGGCCGTTTGTTTTGGTCGGTTGCACATTAACTAGCTCATGGGGTTAGTGTGTCTCTGACTCTAAGGAGGCGCTCCCCATGGCGAACGCGTCGCTCGCGGTATCGACGGTGATCTTCGCGCTGCGCTCCTCCGGCCGATTCGGCGAAGACGGCGGCCGACGGGGTCTCTGGCTGCCGCTGGTGCGCCGCATCCGTGAGCCGTATGACGGCATGTGGGCGCTGCCCGGCGGCCCGCTCGGCGCCGACGAGGGGCTGGCCGAAGCGGCGACCTCGACCCTCGCGAAGACGACGGGGCTCGCTCCGCGCTATCTCGAGCAGCTCTACGCCTTCGGCGACCCCGGCCGGTCGGGCGAGGGCGCCGGCTCTGCCGACGGCGCCGGCTCCGGCGAGCGAGTCGTGTCGGTCGTCTACTGGGCGCTCGTCGGCGACGAGGAGGCGCGGGCGGCGCGGGTGGGCCAGAACGTGCGCTGGTTCCCCGCCGACGAGCTGCCCGCGCTCGCCTTCGATCACGCGCTCATCGTCGAGTACGCGCTCTGGCGCCTGCGGAACAAGGTCGAGTACAGCCGCATCGCGAGCGCGTTCCTCGGGCGCTCGTTCACGCTCGCGCAGCTGCGCGAGGTGTACGAGGCGGTGCTCGGGCGCGCTCTCGACCCCGCCAACTTCCGCCGCCAGATCGAGGCGAGCGGAGCTCTCGAGGACACCGGCGAGGTGCTCACCGGCGTGCGGCACCGACCGCCGCGGCTGTATCGCTACAACGCGACGGTCGACCTCGCCGACCAGGGGCCGCTCGGGCGGCTCGCGCAGAAGTGACCGTCTGGACCCACCCGAAAGAAGCAACCGATGACTCTGCTCGATGACCGCGCTGCGGCATCCGTCACCCGCACCATCGCCGGGATCACGAACGGCACGCTCGCCGGCGCGACCTGCGCGCCCGAGCTCGCCGAGGGGCCCTGGGCGTTCGACCTGGGGATGCCCGGCTACGGGCCCGGGGCATCGCAGGCCGACCTGCTGCCCGCCGGCTCCCCGACACAGGGCGAGCTGCCGGCGCGCTATCGCTCGGCCTCGCCCGAGCAGCTCTCCGAGTGGATCGCCGCGGCGAAGGCGCGCCTCGGCTCGCGCGTCGCGGTGATGGGGCACTTCTACCAGCGCGACGAGGTGGTGCAGTACGCCGACTTCGTCGGCGACTCGTTCCAGCTCGCACGGGCGGCGCGCGATCTGCCGGGCGCCGAGGCCATCGTGTTCTGCGGCGTGCACTTCATGGCCGAGACGGCCGACATTCTGACGGGGGACGATCAGTCGGTCATCCTGCCCAACCTCGCCGCCGGGTGCTCGATGGCCGACATGGCCGACATCGACGCGGTCGAGCAGTGCTGGGCCGAGCTCGAGGCGCGGTTCGGGTCTGAGCCCGACGCGTCGGGGCGGGTGCCCGTGATCCCCGTGACGTACATGAACTCGTCGGCGGCGCTCAAGGCGTTCTGCGGCGAGCACGGCGGCATCGTGTGCACCTCGTCGAACGCGGCCACCGTGCTCGAGTGGGCGTTCGAGCGCGGGCAGCGCGTGCTGTTCTTCCCCGACCAGCACCTGGGCCGCAACACCGCGAAGGCGATGGGCGTGCCGCTCTCGGCGATGCCGCTGTGGAACCCTGCGCGCGTCTCGGGCGGGCTGTCGGGCGACGAGCTGGATGCCTCGCGCGTCATTCTGTGGAACGGGTTCTGCTCGGTGCACAAGCGCTTCACGGTGGCGCAGATCGAGGCCGCGCGGGCGGCGCACCCGGGCGTGCGCGTCATCGTGCACCCCGAGTGCCCGATGGAGGTCGTGGATGCGGCCGACGGCGCCGGCTCGACCGACTACATCGTGAAGGCGATCGCGGCGGCGCCCGCCGGCTCGGTGTTCGCGATCGGCACCGAGATCAACCTCGTGCAGCGGCTCGCGGCCGACTACCCGCAGCACGAGATCTTCTGCCTCGACTCGGTGGTCTGCCCGTGCTCGACGATGTACCGCATCCACCCCGGCTACCTCGCCTGGGTGCTCGAAGAGCTCGTCGCCGGGCGCACCGTGAACCAGATCTCGGTGGCGCCGCGCGTGGCCGCCGGCGCGCGCGTCGCGCTCGAGCGGATGCTCGCGGCGCGGCCCGACACGACGATGGCGGCGTAAGCGATGCCCGGCGGAGGCCGCCGATGCGCGTGATCGTCGTGGGGTCGGGGCTCGCGGGGCTGCTCGCCGCCACCGAGTCGGCCGAGCGCGGTGCCGAGGTGCTGCTCGTGACGAAGGGCGCCCTCGCCGAGGCCAACACGACCCACGCGCAGGGAGATCGGAAGAGCACACG
>NZ_JBLRDT010000237.1:0-3503 GCF_057512245.1 Gryllotalpicola sp. CP2-P1 | reverse complement strand
GGCGACGGCCAGGCGCAGACCGGCGCGCAGCAGGCCCTCTTCGAGCTGCTCGACGAGAACCGGTCCGTGCGTTCGGCCTCCGCGGCGGCGGCACCGGCCGTGACCGTCGCGGCGAGCGCGCTCCTCTCCCCCGACTCCCTCCTCGACGTTCTCGCCTAGGCCGCAGAAAGGCAGCACGACCACCATGACCGATCCCGTCTCCGCCACGAGCGGCGCCGCGCAGTCCGCAGCGGCCACCAGCATCTACTCGCCGCCGGCGACGAGCACCCCCAGCCAGACCATGGACAGCTCCATGTTCCTGCAGCTGCTCGTCACCCAGCTGCAGAACCAGGACCCGTCGAGCCCCATGGACACCGACCAGATGCTCTCCCAGACCACGCAGCTCGCCATGATGGAGCAGCTCACGACGCTCTCGTCGACGCAGACCGAGGGCTTCGCGCTGCAGATGCGGGCCGCGGCCTCCGAGCTGATCGGCAAGCAGGTCTCGTACACGAACTCCGACGGCGACGCCGTCTCGGGGACCGTCAGCTCCGTGAGCTTCTCGGGCCAGGTGCCCACCCTCACGGTCGGCACCGACCAGATCGCCCTCGACGACCTCACCGGCGTCGCCGCGCCCACCGCGTAACAACCGAAAGGACAGAACCGTGCTCCGTTCGCTCTACTCCGGAATCTCGGGCCTGCAGGCCCACCAGACCATGCTCGACGTCACCGGCAACAACATCGCCAACGTCAACACGGTCGGCTTCAAGTCCTCCGCCGTCGAATTCGAGGACACCCTCTCGCAGCTGTTCAGCGGCGCGACCGCGCCGAACGGCGGCGCGGGCGGCACGAACCCGGCCCAGATCGGCCTCGGCGTGAAGGTCGCCGGCATCTCGACCAACTTCACGGAGGGCTCGGCGGAATCGACCGGCAAGCCCACCGACCAGATGATCAACGGCGACGGATTCTTCGTCGTGAAGGTCGGGGGCACGAACGCCTACACCCGCGCGGGCGACTTCGACTTCGACTCGGCCGGTCAGCTCGTCTCGCTCTCGGGCGGCGGCCTGGTGCAGGGCTGGACGGCCGACGCAGCGGGCAACATCAACACGGGCGGCCCCATCGGCAGCATCGTGCTGCCGACCACGTCGGTCGCGCCGGCGGCCACGACGACCAAGGCGGTGTTCTCGGGCAACCTGCCGTCGAACGCCGCGGCGGGCACGGTCGTCAGCCGCGACCTCGACGTCTACGACGCGGGCGGGAAGAAGTCGACGGTGAGCCTCACGTTCACGAGCGACGGCGCCGGCAACTGGGCCGTCGCGAACGGCGCCAACGCCCTCGGCACCCTTACCTTCGCGAACGGCGTGCTGCAGAGCGGCGCGACGCTCACGACGGGCGGCGTCACGCTCGACCTCTCGAAGCTGACCGGCTACAGCGACCTCTCGACGCTCGCGCTCGACAGCCAGAACGGCCACGGCGCCGGCACGCTCACGGGGTACTCGATCGGCGCCGACGGCACCATCACCGGCTCCTACAGCAACGGCGTCATGCAGGCCATCGCCCGCATCGCCATCGCGAACTTCACGAACCCCGGCGGTCTCGAGAAGGCAGGCGGCTCGCTGTACACGCAGTCGCCGAACTCGGGCGCGATGACCCTCGGCAGCGCCGGCGACCCCGGGCTCGGCTCGCTGAGCGGCGGCTACCTCGAGGCATCCAACGTCGACCTCAGCCAGGAGTTCACGAACCTGATCGTCGCCCAGCGCGGCTTCCAGGCGAACGCGCGCATCATCACGACGAGCGACTCCGTGCTGCAGGAGCTCGTCGATCTGAAGCGCCAGTAGGCCGACCGTGATCGTCGTCACCCGTCTGAATCGCGAGAAGCTCGCGCTCAATCCCGACCTGATCGAGCGCATCTCGGAGAACCCGGACACGACCGTCTACCTCGTCGACGGCTCGAGCCACCTTGTGCGCGAGCCCATGAGCGAGGTCATCGACCGCATCCACGACGCCCGCGCCGCGGTTCTCGCGCGCGCGGCCGCCGCGGCTGAGAAGGAGTGAGCACCCGCTCATGGACATCGCACTGATCCTCGGCATCGTCGGCGCCTTCGGCGCTCTCATCGCGATGCTGACCCTGGAAGGCCAGAACGTCACCGCGATCCTGCTGCCGGCGCCCATGATCATGGTGCTCGGCGCGACGATCGCGGTGTCGTTCGGCAGCAGCACCGTCGCCGACGCGCTGCGGGCCTTCCGCACCATCCCGTCCGCCGTGCGCGGCAAGACGGTGAAGCCCGAGCAGTCGATCGAGGCGCTCGTCGGCATCGCCGAGAAGGCGCGGCGCGACGGGCTGCTCTCGCTCGAGTCGGATGCCGCCGAGGCATCCGACCCCTTCCTGCGCGTCGCCCTGCAGAACGTGGCGGACGGCGCCGACGAGGAGGAGCTGCGCACGGTGCTCGAGGATCAGATCGCGCTGCACGAGCGGGCCGGCAAGTCCTCCGCGAAGTGGTTCAAGACCGCGGGCGGCTACGCCCCCACCATCGGCATCATCGGCACCGTCGTCTCGCTCACCCACGTGCTCTCGAACCTCTCGAGCCCCGACAAGCTGGGCCCGCTCATCGCGAGCGCCTTCATCGCCACCCTGTGGGGCCTCGTCTCGGCGAACTTCATCTGGCTGCCGATCGGCGACCGCATCGACCGGCTCACCGACCTCGAGTCCCAGCGCATGCAGCTCGTGCTCGAGGCCGTGCTCGCGATCCAGGCCGGGGCCGGGCCGCACCTGCTCGCCGAGCGGCTGCGCGCCATGACACCGCAGAGGCCGCAGCGCGAGCCGCGCGGCAAGCAGGCCGACGAGAAGCAGGCGAGCGACGACCTCGACCTCCAGGACGCCGCCTGAGATGGCCGCCCGCCGGAAGCGCAGCACCACCTCGTCGGAGCACCACGTCGACGAGCGGTGGATGGCGTCGTACATGGACATGGTGACCGTGCTGATGTGCATGTTCATCGTGCTGTTCGCCATGTCGACGGTCGACGCCAACAAGTTCCAGGAGCTCAAGCACTCGCTCGCCACCGGCTTCGGCGTCGTGAAGACGCAGAAGGTCGACACGGCCAAGGGCGTCGTGGTGCCGCCCGACTATGTGGGCAAGGACGGCGAGATGACGGATGCCGCGCAGAAGGCCGCCCTCGAGCTCGCCGAGCTCGAGAAGCTCGAGCGGCAGATGAACACGGCCCTCGCGGCGCAGGGCCTGCAGAACACGGTCGGCTACGACATCGACGAGCGGGGGCTGACGGTGCACCTCGTCGGCGCGAACACCTTCTTCGCGACGAACTCCACGCAGCTCACGCCGGTCGCGCAGCGCGTCCTCGCCGCGATCTCCGGCCCCCTCAACACGGTGGGCAACCAGCTCGCGATCGAGGGGCACGCCGACGCGCGACCGCCCCAGCCGCCGTTCGCGACGAACTGGGAGCTCTCGACAGGGCGCGCGGTCGCCGTGCTGCGCGACCTCGTCGAGCACGGCCACGTCGCCGGCACC
>NZ_JBLRDT010000236.1:0-3531 GCF_057512245.1 Gryllotalpicola sp. CP2-P1 | reverse complement strand
GACGCGGCCGACGAGCTGAGCCTCAGCGACTATCTCGAGCAGCGCGTGTTCGCACGCGACGACGCGAGCGCCGTCGACCCCGAGCCGGGCGCGGTCGCGGGCTTCGACGACTTCCTCGCGCGGTTCCGCGCGGGGCTCGACCTCGAGCGGGCGGCGGTCGCCGCCGGCGGCGACCGAGGCGAGCGTGGAGGCAGGACAGAACGCACGGACGGCGACGAAGGAGAGACGGCATGACGGCCACGGCCCCGAGCGGACGTGACAGCGCGATCGAGAAGGTCCGCGAGGAGGTGGCCGCACTCCACGCCGAGCTGGTGCGCTACCGGCTCGTGGTGTGGACAGGCGGCAACATCTCAGGCAGGGTCCCCGGCGAGGACCTGTTCGTGATCAAGCCGAGCGGCGTCGACTACGACCACCTCGGCCCCGAGAACATGATCCTCTGCGACCTCGACGGCAACGTCATTCCCGGCACCCCGGGCAGTGAGCACGCGCCCTCGAGCGACACCGCGGCGCATGCATACGTCTACCGGAATATGCCGAACGTGGGCGGCGTCGTGCACACGCACTCGGGGTACGCCACGGCCTGGGCGGCGCGGGGCGAGCCGATCCCGTGCGTGATCACCGGAATGGCCGACGAGTTCGGCGGGGAGATCCCCGTCGGGCCGTTCGCGATCATCGGCGACGACTCGATCGGCCGCGGCATCGTCGCGACCCTCGAGGGGCACCGCTCGCGCGCGGTGCTGATGCAGAACCACGGTGTCTTCACGATCGGGAAGGACGCCCGCGACGCGGTCAAGGCGGCCGTCATGACCGAGGACGTCGCCCGCACGATCCACCTCGCCCGCCAACTCGGCGAGCCGATCCCGATTCCGCAAGAGAAGATCGACGCCCTCTTCGACCGCTATCAGAACGTCTACGGACAGAAGCCCCAAGGATCACTGTGACCACTCCCATCACCTCATACGACGACTTCGAGGTCTGGTTCTTCACCGGCAGCCAGCACCTCTACGGCGAAGAGACCCTGCGACAGGTCGCCGAGCAGTCACAGTCCCTCGTGGCGACGCTCGACGCGGCATCCGACGTGCCCGTCAAGATCGTGTGGAAGCCCGTGCTCACCGGCGCCGACCAGATCAGGCGCGCGGTGCTCGACGCGAACGCCGACGACCGCGTCATCGGCGTCATCACGTGGATGCACACCTTCAGCCCCGCCAAGATGTGGATCGCCGGGCTGCAGCTGCTCGCGAAGCCCCTGCTGCACCTGCACACGCAGGCGAACGTCGAGCTGCCGTACGGCGAGATCGACTTCGACTTCATGAACCTGAACCAGGCCGCCCACGGCGACCGCGAGTTCGGCTACGCGCTGACCCGGCTCGGCATCCGCCGCAAGTCGGTCGTCGGCCACGTCTCGAACCCGCGCGTTCAGGCGCGCATCGGCACCTGGATGCGCGCGGCCGCGGGCCGCCACGCGCTGAGCGTCCTCAAGGTCGCCCGCTTCGGCGACAACATGCGCCAGGTCGCGGTGACCGAGGGCGACAAGACCGAGGCGCAGGCGAAGCTGGGCGTCGAGGTGAACACGTGGGGCGTGAACGAGCTGGCCCAGCGCGTCGAGGCGGCGACGGATGCCGAGATCGACGCCCTCGTCGACGAATACCTGTCGTCGTACGACGTCGTCGACGAGCTGAAGCCCGGCGCCGGGCGCCACCAGTCGCTGCGCGACGCCGCCGCGATCGAGGTCGGCCTGCGCGGCTTCCTGACCGACGGCGGCTTCGGGGCCTTCACCGACACCTTCGAGGACCTCGGCGCGCTGAAGCAGCTGCCGGGCGTCGCAGTACAGCGGCTCATGGCAGAGGGCTACGGCTTCGGCGCAGAGGGCGACTGGAAGACGGCCGTGCTCGTGCACGCCGCCGCGGCGATGGGCGTCGGCCTGCCCGGCGGTGCGAGCCTCATGGAGGACTACACCTACGACCTCGTCGACGGTCACGAGACGATCCTGGGTGCGCACATGCTCGAGGTCTCCCCGTCGCTCACCTCGGCGAAGCCGAGCCTCGAGATCCACCCGCTCGGCATCGGCGGCAAGGACGACCCCGTGCGGCTCGTCTTCACGGCCGACCCAGGCCCCGCCGTCGTGGTGGCCCTCGCCGACCTGCGCGACCGCTTCCGGCTCACCGCGAACGTCGTCGACGTCGTCGAGCCCCGTGCGCCGCTGCCTCACCTTCCGGTGGGCCGTGCGGTGTGGCGCCCGCGCCCCGATTTCGAGACCTCCGCGACCGCGTGGCTCACGGCGGGCGCTGCGCATCACACGGTGATGTCGACGGCGGTCGGCCTCGAGGCGTTCGAGGATCTCGCGCGCATGCTCGGCGTCGAGCTGTTCGCGATCGACGAGAACACCCGTGCGCGCGACGTCGAGAACGTCACGCGCTGGAACCAGGCCTACTGGCGGCTGGAGGGGCGACCCTAGACCCCGGCGCGCCGGTTCGCCAGGAACGCGGCCTGCTTCTGCCACTGGAAGGTCTGACCGCCCTCGTGGCCGTTGTACGGGTACACCTCGATCGCCTTGTCGGCCGACGCCAGTGCATTGAAGCCGGCGAAGGTCGTCGACGGCGGCACCACGGTGTCCATCAGCGCGACCGAGAACAGCGCGGGCGCCGTGATGCGCTTCGCGAAGTTCACCCCGTCGAAGTACGCGGCCGTGTTCCACACCGTCTCGGTGTGGTCGCGGTGCACCGACAGATAGCGGGCGAGCTCTTGATAGGGGTCCGAGATGGCGACATCCGTGCCGTGCTCCCACGCGCACAGGAAGGCGACGTCGGGCATCAGCGCCCAGATCTCGTCGCTGAGCGCCGCGGCCGCGATCGCGATGCCGCCGCCCTGGCTGCCGCCGGTGACGGCGACGCGCGCGGGGTCGATGAAGTCCCACGTGCGCACCTCGTCGACGAGGCGCGCGGCGTCGGTGAAGACGCGGCGGTAGTAGTGCTGCCTCGGGTCGAGTATGCCCCGGGTCATCCACCCCGACACGGCGGCGTTCGCGCCGTGGGGGTCGGGCGTCTCGCCGCCGGTTCCCCAGCCGGAGCCCTGGCCGCGGGTGTCCATGAACACGTGCACGTAGCCCGCGAGCGCCCAGAGCACGCGCTCGCCCGCCACCCCGCGGCCGCCGTTGTAGCCGTTGAACTCGACGACGACGGGCAGCCTCTCGCCCTCGCGCCCCGTCGGGCGGGCCACCCACGCCTTGATCGGCTCGGCGCCCCACCCGGGGAAGGTGAGGTCCTCGACGATGAGCTCGGTGATGGGCGTGTCGGCCGGGGTGCGGCGGGCGGCGGCCGCGGCTCCGGCGAGGTCCGCCGCGGTGCGGGCCTCGGCCAGGGTCTCGCGCCAGAACGCGTCGAAGTCCTCCGGCTCGCGGACGGTCGGGGTGAAGGCTCGCAACTGCGCGAGCGACATGTCGGTGAGCGGCATGCTTCGACCCTATGCGAGCAGCAGCCCCTACGATCGGCGCATGAGACCCCGCGTGCTCGTCGTGCAGAACTCCGACGGCAG
>NZ_JBLRDT010000235.1:0-3597 GCF_057512245.1 Gryllotalpicola sp. CP2-P1 | reverse complement strand
CGCGACCGACGCCGATGCCGCTGATGCGCATGCTCCTCCTTCTGGTGCCTCGGCGGACGAGTTTATCCGCCGCTCGCGGCACGCGGTCGCGGGGCGCCGGAACCCCGGGCGACCGGGGAAGATGATCACCATGGAGGTCCGCGAGACGACCAACACCGCCGTCGAGCAGGTGAAGGACGTCGTCGACCGCGCGCAGCGCACGCGGCCGGCTCGCGTCTTCCAGCGCTACAGCGACGCCAACGGGCCGCTGCTCGGGGCAGGAATGGCGTACCGTTCGCTGTTCGCCATCTTCGCAGCCGTGTGGGTGGGGTTCTCGGTCGCGGGCATCTGGGTGACATCGAACCAGGCCGTGTACGGCCAGCTCGTCATCCTCGTGAACCAGGCTGTTCCGAACCTGATCGGCCCGAGCGGCGCGATCTCGAGCGAGATCATCAACACGGCCAACCGCACCCTGTCGGTCACGGGCATCATCGCCCTCGCAGGCCTCGTCTGGACCGCGCTCGGCTGGCTCGGGGCGACCCGCACGGCGATCCGCGTGATCTTCGACGTCGGCAACGACCAGCGCAACTTCTTCGTGCAGAAGGCCATCGACTCGGTGCAGGCCCTGGTGTTCGGGCTCGGGCTGATCGCGTCGGCGCTCATCGCGCTGCTGACGACGCAGCTGCTCGAGCAGATCCTCGACTACATGGGCTTCGACCCCGACTCCACGCCGTCGCGCGTGGGCGTCTACGGGCTCACGGTCGCCGTCTCTCTGCTCATCAACTTCGGCACGCTCGCGGCCATGTACCGGGTGCTCTCGCGCCTCTACATCCCCTGGCGCAACCTGATCGTCGGCGCGGCGATGGGCGCCGTCGCCCTCGCCGTGCTGAGCCAGGCGAGCAGCTACCTGCTGCGCGGGGCGTCCCGCAACCCGCTGCTCGCCTCGTTCGCGGTCTTCGTCGGTCTGCTGCTGTGGTTCAACTTCGTCTGCCAGGTGATCCTGATCGCGGCATCCTGGATCGCCGTCGGCATGGAGGATCGCGGTATGTCCGCCCGCCGGATGTCGGCGGAGGAGGCCGCGCACGAGCGGCTGCGGCAGGAATATCAGCGAGATCTCGAGGATGCCCGGCGCGCGGTGCGCACGGCGAACGAGGTCTATGAGCGGGTCACGGGGTGGCGCCGGCGACGGCGCGCGCGTCGCCTGCTGCTGCGCGCCCTGCGGCACCTGCGCATCGTGACCGCCAACGACCCCGACCGCGAGCATGTCGGACGCCCCGACTAGGCTTTTCCCATGGCGAAATCCACGTCCCTGCGCATCGCATCGGTCAATGTGAACGGCATCCGCGCCGCTTACCGCAAGGGCATGGGCGACTGGGTGAACAGCCGCGGCGCCGACATCATCGCCATCCAAGAGGTGCGCGCGACCGTCGACGACCTCTCTGCGCTGCTCGGGCCCGAGTGGAACATCCTGCACGACGAGGCGACCGCCAAGGGCCGCGCCGGGGTCGCGCTCGCGAGCCGGAACAAGGCCGAGATCCACCGCGTGACGTTCGGCGACGACGACTTCGACTCGGCGGGCCGCTGGCTCGAGGCCGACTACAACGTCGACGGAACGATCGTGACGGTCGTCTCGACCTACGTGCACTCCGGCGAGGTCGACACCCCGAAGCAGGTCGAGAAGTACAAGTTCCTCGACGCGCTGCTGAAGCGACTGCCCGAGCTGCGCGAGCACAACCCGCTGTCGGTGTTCATGGGCGACCTCAACGTGGGCCACCGCACCCTCGACATCAAGAACTGGAAGGGCAACGTGAAGCGCGCGGGCTTCCTGCCCGAAGAGCGCAGGTACTTCGACAAGATCTTCGGCGCGGAAGACGAAGAGGGCTACAACACGGGCAAGGCCGGCCTCGGCTGGATCGACCTGGGCCGCAGGTTCTCGGGCGAGGTCGACGGGCCGTACACGTGGTGGTCGAACCGCGGCCAGGCGTTCGACAACGACACCGGCTGGCGCATCGACTACCAGGTCGCGACGCCCGAACTGGCTGAGAAGGCCACCGCGTACGCCGTCGATCGCTACCCCAGCTACGACGCGCGCTGGTCCGACCACGCGCCGGTCGTCGTCGACTACACGCTGTAGGAACTCCTCTTAATTAGGGCGGCCCGTCAGACATCCGCTCGCCCTCATCTGAACTGTGAAACGCAAGGAACCCGCATGACCAAGCCCCGCCTCTACTCGGGCATCCAGCCCTCGAGCGACTCGCTGCACCTCGGCAACTACATCGGTGCTCTGCTGCAGTGGCGCGGCATGCAGGACGAGTACGACGCGTTCTTCTCGATCGTCGACCTGCACGCTCTGACGAACGCGTCGTTCGATCCGAAGACCCTGGCGGCCGCGTCGCGCGGGCTCGCCGCGCAGTACCTCGCCGCAGGGGTCGAGCCGGGCAAGTCCACGCTCTACGTGCAGTCGCACGTGCCCGCGCACGCGCAGCTCGCCTGGGTGCTGAACACCATCACGGGCTTCGGCGAGGCGAGCCGCATGACGCAGTTCAAGGACAAGTCGCAGCGCTTCGGCGCCGAGGGAACCACGGTCGGCCTGTTCGACTACCCGGTGCTGATGGCCGCCGACATCCTGCTCTTCGACGCAGAGGTGGTGCCGGTGGGCGACGACCAGAAGCAGCACGTCGAGCTGACCCGGAACCTCGCCGAGCGGTTCAACTCGCGATTCGGCGAGGTGTTCACTGTGCCGGCCGGCAAATACCCGGAAGAGGGCGCGCGCATCTACGACCTGCAAGAGCCGACCTCGAAGATGTCGAAGTCGGCGGCCACCGACGCGGGGCTGATCTGGGTGCTCGACGAGCCGTCGGTGACGCGCAAGAAGATCATGCGCGCCGTCACCGACACGGGCGCCGAGGTGCGCTACGACTGGGCGTCGAAGCCCGGCGTCACGAACCTGCTCGAGATCTACACGGCGATCACCGGCTCGTCGGTCGAGGCGGCAGAGGGCGAGTTCGCCGGCAAGGGCTACGGCGACTTCAAGCGAGCCGTGGCAGACGCCGTGATCGCCGAGCTCGAGCCTGTGCGCGCCCGTGCGCTCGAGCTGCTCGCCGACCCGGCCGAGCTCGACCGCCTGCTCGCGCTCAACGCGGCCCGGGCGAACGAGGTCGCCGAGGCGACGCTCGCGCGCGTCTATGACGCGGTCGGAATCCTGCCGCGGGGCTGAGTCCGCTCGAGTCCGCTGCGCGGGTCTTTCCGCCCACAGGGCGCGCTTAGGCGGTTCGTACACAGTTTCGGATGTTCGGGTCTGAATGTCGGTGGCCAGAGGTAGCTTGCTGGCATGTCCTCGGTGATCGATGCGCTGCGCAGCCTGGCCCCGGTGGTGGCCGGGTCACTGCCGTGCGGGTCCGATCTCGACGGGCTTTCGGCGGCGGAAGAGGTCGAGGCGGCTCGGCTGCTGGGCGGCATCAGGTCGCAGCTGGACGAGTCCATCGCCGTTCTGGCCGCCGACATCGAGCGCCGCTCCGCGCGAGAGCTCGGCGCCGACGGGCTGGCGGCACGCAACGGCTTCACAGATGGCGCGGGGCTCGTGCAAGACCTGATCGGGGTGCGGCGCGACGAGGCCGC
>NZ_JBLRDT010000234.1:0-3628 GCF_057512245.1 Gryllotalpicola sp. CP2-P1 | reverse complement strand
GGGCCGCAGCCGCCCCGAAGCCGACGACGGCGCTGACCTCGATGCCGAGCGCGAGCCCGGCGACGGCCGTCACGGCAGACAGGATGACCGGCCCGATGCCCGCACCCGCGTCGGCCAGCTCGCGCCAGACGCCGAGGAAGGTCGGCCGGCCGACGGCGGGCGAGGTGTCGGCGCCGAGCGTCATGACGATGCCCGAGCCGATGCCGTTTCCGAAGCCCATGATCATGGCCACGAGGGCCAGGGTGGCGACGCCGTGGGTGAGCGGCATGAGCGCGAACGAGACCCCCAGCACGATCGTCGACGGCACGGCCACCCAGCGGCGGCCGTAGCGGTCCATCACCTTGCCCGCAGGGTAGAAGGTGAGGGCGTCGATCGCCCCGGCGACGCCGTAGATGATCGACGAGACCGACGGCTCGAGCCCGAGATGCGCCGCCCACAGCGGTATGACGATCTGTCGCGTCTGCCTGATCGCCGAGAGCAGCAAGACGCCCATGCCGAGCGTGAGGAACAGGCGCCGGTACTGCTTGACGATGCCGACCGTCGTGACGGCGGCCGCCGCGCTGCGCCGCTTCTCGTCGAGTTCGAGGTCGGGAACGCGATAGACGATGACGGTGGCCGCGACGATCGCGGCGAGCGCGACGAAGTATGCGCCGTCGAGGCCCCAGAAGTGCATCGCCGCCGCGCCGATGAACGGGCCGAGGAAGACGCCGATGCGCATCGTGCCGCCGAGGGTCGACAGCGCCCGCGCCCGCATGTGCGGAGGCACCATCTCGGTCAGGTACGACTGCCTGGCGAGGTTGTAGACCGAGCTCGCGGCGCCGATCAGCAGCACCCCGAACGCATACGTCAGCAGTGACAGCTCGTGGTCGCGCAGGTCGATCAGGCAGAAGGCGAGGCCCACGATCGTGATGCCCGCGGCGACGAGCATCGCGCGGCGTTCGCCGATGCGCGTGGCGAGGATGCCGGAGGGGATGTTGGTCGCGATCGAGCCGATGCCGATCAGCGCCGCGACGAGCGCGGCGACCGAGGTCGTCGCACCGCGATCGATTGCGCTCAACGCGATGACGGGGAAGATCGCACCCTCGGCGAGACCGAACAGGGTGGCCGGACCGTAGGCCGCCACCGCGATCTGGCGCAGGCGGAATTCTTCGGTCACGTTAACCATCTTGCCCCGGCGGGGCGCGCCGCTCACCCCAGCAGCGGCAGCCTTCCGACGAGGCGGTCGACGCGGTTGCGAGGGCCGACCAGGCTGAGGGCGAGGTACTCGTGCTCGTCCGCCGCGCGCGCCGCCAGCTCGTCGACGTACTCCGCATAGACGCGCGTCGCCTGCGCCGCGGCCACCATGTCCGCGACGAACAGGTCCTCGCGGGCGGCCGCCTTGGCGCGCAGCTCGGGAAGGCGAACGCCCGGGGCCGCGAGGATCGTGCAGCCGAGCCACGGCAGCCCGGGGTGCGGCGCACCGGAGGCGTCCGCCACCTCGGGTCCGAGCAGACCCGTGACGCGCGCCTGGGTGGCGGCGGCCACGCAGACCGCCGCATTCACGGCACGGCCCGGCGGCAGCGCGGAGTCCACCACGATGACCCACTTGAGGGGCGCCTCGCGCGTCGAAACGGTGGGGTCGAAGAGGTCAGGGTCGAAGCCGATGGTGAGGGAACTCATGGCGCTAGCTATTCAGATCGGCGGAGTCAGTGCAACACGGCCGAACTTCGTACGGCTAGGGTTCCCCTATGGCCGAACTCGACGAACTAGATGCGGCGATTCTCGCCGTTCTGCAGGCCGACGCACGGACGACGAATCGCGACGTCGCCGCCGCCGTCGGCATCGCGCCGACGACCGCGCTCGAGCGCACGCGCGCGCTGCGCGACCGCGGCGTCATCACCGGCGCGAGCCTCGACGTCGACCTCGCTGCCGTCGGCCGGCCCGTGCAGGCACTCGTCGCCGTGCGCATCCGCCCGCCGTCGCGAAAGGCGATCGAGGGGTTCCGCGACTGGGTCACCGGGTTGCCCGAGACCCTTGGCGCGTTCGTGACCACGGGCGACCAGGACTTCATCCTGCACATCGCCGTTCCCGACAACGACGCGCTGTACGCATTCGTGATCGACAAGCTGACGAGCCGGCCCGAGATCGCCGACGTGCGCACCTCGGTCGTCTACGAGCACCTGCGCCGCAAGGCCGTCGCGCCCGTCGGGGTCAGGCCGCGTCGCTGACCGCGCTGCAGCGCACGCACCGAGCTCGCGCGGGCATCCGCACTCAGTACCCCGCTTCGCCCGTCGTCGCCGCACCCGCGAGCAGTGCGCGCGCGCCGGAGACGCCGAGGCGCGTCGCCCCGGCCGCGATCATGGCGCGCGCCTGCTCGATGGTGCGCACCCCGCCAGAGGCCTTCACCCCGACCTCGGGGCCCACGGTCTCGCGCATCAGCGCGACGGCGTGCTCGGTGGCGCCACCGCTCGGGTGGAATCCGGTCGAGGTCTTCACGAAGTCGGCGCCCGCCGCGACGGCGGCGCGGCAGACCGCGACGATCTCGTCGTCGGTCAGCACCGCCGACTCGATGATGACCTTGAGAACGGTCGGCGCCGGCGCCGCGGCGCGCACGGCGGCGATGTCGGACTGCACGTAGGCGAAGTCGCCCTCCTTGGCGGCGCCCACGTCGATCACCATGTCGATCTCGTCGGCGCCGTGCTTCACGGCCTCGGCCGCCTCGACGGCCTTCACGGTCGAGCTGTGCTTGCCCGACGGGAAGCCGCACACGACGGCGACCTTCAGGTCGGCCTCGAGCGGCACGTCGACGGGAAGCATCGAGGGCGAGACGCACACCGAGTAGGTGCCGAGCTCGATCGCCTCGGCGATCAGCGCAGAGACATCGGCGTGCGTCGCCTCGGGCTTGAGCAGGGTGAAGTCGATGTAGCGCGCGACCTCTGCCGCGGAGAGGGCCGAGTCAGTCATGGTTCGATTCTGCCGCCTCCCAGCGCTGCCCGTAGCGCACGAGCGGCTGCAGCGAGGTCAGCAGGTCGCGGCCGCGCGGGGTCAGTGCGTAGCGCACGGTCACCGGCGTGGTCGGCTCGACGATGCGATCGATCAGCCCGGCGTGCTCGAGCTCTTTGAGCCGGAGCGCCAGCATCCTGTCCGACAGTCCGGCCACCGACGCCACGATCTCGGTGAACCGCGTGGCGCCGCGGGCGACGGCGAGCATGATCGCGCTGCTCCAGCGGCGCCCGATCAGCTCGACGACGCTCGTCGCGCGACGGCACTCGTCGTCGTCGATCTGCTCCCAGCCGGTGCGAAGTTCCTCGATGGTCACTTACCTATTGTGAGTCACTTCTGCGCATGTTGCCGCAAACAGAGCGAGAACGGATGCTTGTGCCCATGCCCGACTACGGCCACCCCCTGCGCTTCGGCACGTTCATCACCCCGACCAACTCGCCCGCTGAGCGACCGGTCGAGCTCGCCGTGCTCTCCGAGCAGCTCGGCTTCGATTTGGTCACCTTCCAGGACCACCCGTACCAACCGCGCTTCAGCGACACGTGGACCCTGCTCACCTGGGTCGCGGCGACGACCGAGCGCATCCACCTCAGCGGCAACGTGCTCAACTCCGCGCTGCGGCCGCCGGCCGTGCTCGCGCGCAGCGCCG
>NZ_JBLRDT010000233.1:0-3638 GCF_057512245.1 Gryllotalpicola sp. CP2-P1 | reverse complement strand
GGCTCGGAGGGCGGCACCGACGACTCCTCGCGCGGAGTGGCGGCGCCGATGACCGGGGATGCCTCGCCAGCGACGGGCGCAGCGCCTCTGCCCCTCCCCTCGAGCTCGCGAAGCCGCCGCAGCGCCGCAGGGTCGTTCTGGATGTCGGCGTTCGGGCCATAGGCGCGAGCCTGCAGACGGCGCAGCTCACTCTCATCGGACGGCGTCACCGGACGATCCTCGCATCACGAGGATGCCCTAGGCGGCGCGGCTCAGCTCACGGTCCCCGTGTCGCCCGCTCAGAGCGATTCGAGCAGTTCGCGGATGCGCGCGCGCAGTGCCAGCCAGGATGCCTCGAGACCCGGGTGCAGAGGCAGGGAGTCGACGGCGTCGACCGGCACCCAGCGCAGCTCGATGCTCTCAGCGTCGCCGATGACCGGAGCGAACGGCTCGTCGATGTGGGCCACGACGGTGGTGTAGCTCCACCAGCCGAGGTCCCAGACGGACTCGAAGTCGATCACGACCTCGTCGATCGGAACGCCGGCCTCTTCGTGGGCCTCGCGCACGGCGCCCTGCGCGGCGCTCTCATCCTCGTGGCGCGCGCCGCCGGGAATCCCCCACGTGCCGCCGAAGTGGCTGAAACCTGCGCGGTGCTGCAGCAGCACCCCGACCTCGCGGTTGACGAGCAGCAGCCCGGCCGCGCCGAAGTGGCCCCAGAACTTGCGCCCGTCGGGGCCCTCGACCCAGCCGTCGCCGCTACCCAGAGGGCGCCGGGGCATGGGGTCGCTCGCGTCAGCGTGAGCCGAGAGGGGCAGGTCTTCGGGGTCGGTCACCCCTCTACTCTGTCACTCCCCCTCGGCCCATCACCGGCTCATCCGTCGCAGCGCGTCACACGGCGTCAGCGGGCTGCGGCACCGGGTACGGCTGATCGAAGTCCGCCGAGCGGCTGACCTGCTCCCACGCCTCGGCCTCCGCCAGCTGCTTCTTGGAGTACGCGAGCGACATCTCGACGGCGTTGACGCCGACGAGCAGGTGGCTCGGCACGTTCTCACGCGCCGCAGCCTGCACGATGATCTCGGCGGCGCGCTTGGGGTCGCCCGCCGGCCGGGAACCGGTCTGGCGCATGCGCGCGTTCATCGCGCCGATGGTCGCCTCGTACTCGGCGGGGATGTCATGCACCTCCATCGAGCTGCCCGCCCAGTCGGTTGCGAAACCGCTCGGCTCGACGACCATAGTGCGGATGCCGAACGGCGCCGTCTCGACGGCGAGCACCCGCGTGAAGCCGTCGACGGCGAACTTGGCCGCCTGGTAGCTCGCGATGCCCGGGCTGCCGCCGACGCGGCCGCCCACCGACGAGAACTGCACGACGAGGCCGCCGCCCTGGGCCCGCAGCTGCGGGATGGCCGCCTTGGTCACGTTGTAGACGCCCCAGAAGTTCGTCTCGAACTGCCTGCGGAAGTCGGCGTCGTCGCCCGTCTCGATGGGGGCGACGTTGGCGTAGCCCGCGTTGTTGACGACGACGTCGATGCGGCCGAAGCGCGCGACGGCCTCGGCGACGGCGGCGCGCGCGGCCGAGGCATCCGTCACATCGAGCGCGACGGTCGCCACCCGGTCGCCGTAGCGCTCGACGAACTCGGCGAGCTGCTCCGGCGTGCGCGCGGTCGCGACCACGCGATGCCCCGCTTCGAGAGCGGATTCGACGAGGGCGCGGCCGAAGCCGCGCGAGGAACCGGTGATGAACCAGACCTGCTGGTCACTGTCATGAGTAGTCACGAGAGTTAATACAACAGCGTTGTCTTATTTATTGCAACATCGTTGCGTAAACTGTCGGCATGACGGACACCCGCTTCCAGCGCGCCCGCTCCGACGAGGCGAAGCACCAGCGCGAGCAGGCCATCCTCACGGCCGCGAGCGCGCTCGGCGCCGAGCGCGGGATCCGGAGCGTGACCCTCACAGACATCGCTGCCCGCGTCGGCATGCACAAGTCGGCTCTGCTGCGCTACTTCGAGACGCGCGAGCAGATCTTCCTGCGGCTCACCGCGGCCGGCTGGCGCGACTGGGGCTCGGCGCTGCACGCGGCATTGCAGGCGATGACGGATGCCTCGCCCGAACGCCTTGCCCACGAGGTCGCGACCTCGCTCGTCGCCCGGCCGATGTTCTGCGACCTGCTGGCGCAGGCGCCGCTGAACCTTGAGCGCAACGTCTCGCTCGAATCCGTCCGCGAGTTCAAACTCGTCACGCTCGAAGAGGTCGACGCCATCGGCGCCGAGCTGACCCGTCTGCGCGGGCTCAGCGAGCAGCAGCGCGTGGACGTGATCGCCACCGCGACGAGCATGGCCGGTGCGCTGTGGCAGATGGCGACGCCGGGGCCCGAGGTCGAGGCTCTCTACCGCAGCGACCCGAGGCTCGGGCACGCGATCGTCGAGGTCGGGCCGCGCCTCGAGCGCGTGCTCACCGCCCTGCTCACGGGCATGCGGGGCTGAACGCCGCCGCGCGGCTACTGCCCGCGAACCGCGGCAAGCCGCACGAGATTGCGGGTCGCCATCGCGATCGTGAGCGGGCCGACCCGCGGCACGAAGGCGCTTGCGCGCTCCATCACCGAGTCGTCGAAGTTGGAGTACTCGGCGACGTCGACGCAGATCGCACCCTCTTTGATCTCGTCGCCGCGGATGAGCTCGAAGTTCTTCGAGGGCACCGCCGAGATCACCACGTCGGCGACGGCGAGCGCCTGGGCGCGGTCGATGTCGGACTCGCGCACGTCGTGCGTGTGACGGCCGATCGCGGGCTGGAAGGTCACCGCCCCCGACAGGTCGAGCGAGTGCACGACGGCGCCGTCGTTGGCGAGCATCGCGGCAAGAGGGCGCCCGACCAGGTCGCTGCGGTTGATGATGCAGGCTGTGACGCCCTCGAGCGGCGCGTCGCCGCCGCCGCCGCGCATGCCGGCGTGCTGCAGCAGCTTGAGAATCGCCAGTGGCGTGCACGGCAGGATCGCCCGGGTGGCGTGCGCGTCGTCGATGAAGCGCTGGTTCTCGTAGAGCAGCCGGCTCCAGAACGAATGCAGGCCCTCGACGTCTTTGCGGGGGTCGACGAGCTCGCGCAGCCAGCGGTCCCCCGTGCGGTCGGTGAGCGGGTAGTAGAGGAACACGCCGTCGATCTCGGGGTCGACGTTCGCGGCGGCGATCGCCGGCTCGACCTCGCCCGCGTCAACACGCCGCAGCTCGAAGTCGATGCCGACCGACTCGGCGCCCCGCCGTGCGTAGCGCGCATAGGTCGCGGCGGGCCCGTCGTCCTGCCCGAGGAGCCCGAGGATGCGCGGCGCGCGGCCGTGCCGCTCGGTCAGACGGGTCACGTCCTGGCGGACCTGCCCGCGGTACTCCGCGGCGATCGGCGACGGGTCGAGCACCTGAGCGGTCACAGCTGTTCCTCCACTGCCGCGCTCGCGGCGTCTCTGCGGGCCCTCAGACCGGCGGCCGCGGCCGAACCGAGCCGATCGAGCTGGTCGATGTTGATGTCTGCGGTGCGCACCGCCGCCCGCGCGGCCCCCACCACGATGTCGCGGCCCGCGAGCACATCGCTCGCGACCCCGGGCTTCACCACCGGCTCGAGCTCATGCGACAGCGCGAGCACCGCGACGAAGGACTCGACGAGCGCCAGCGGCC
>NZ_JBLRDT010000232.1:0-3673 GCF_057512245.1 Gryllotalpicola sp. CP2-P1 | reverse complement strand
CGGCACGCCTCGTGCGCCTGAGTTCGCCGAGGCGTGGCGCAGCGCCGTGCTTGAGCTGATCGGCGACTGCTGGGTCGGGCACTGGAACCCCGAGGACGTCGGGCGCGCCGCCAAGCGCATGCGCGGGTCGCTCGACTCAGCCCTGGCTGCCACCGAAGCGCAGAAGAGATACGAGCTGCGCTCGTTCAGACGCGTCGTGCGCGCCTCCGGAATGGCGCACTACGACATCGATCTCGATCCCGAATCCGACGCGCGCTTCTACGGGCCGATCAAACGTCTGCTGTCGCCCCGCTTCGGCGGCCCCCGGTTCACGAAGAGCGACGACATCGCCAGGGCCGAGGAGCTCGAACACGATGCGCGCACCAACGAGCAGCTCCAGGTCGACACGCTCGTCGACCTCGTCGACCGCGCCGTGGGACATGACAATGGCGACCTGTTCAGGTCTCACGAGCCGCAGGTCATGGTCGCCGTCACCACGGGCGATCTCGAGAAAGCCCGCGGAACCGAGGCAGCCGTCCGCCGCCACCTGACCGGCGACCACACCGCCTGCCCCGGCGCCGCGCACACCGGCGCCGCCTTCAGAATCAACCGCGCCGACTGCCCCGGCCCTGACCGTGGCATCGCGTGGATCGACGGCCGCGACGAACCCATCACCGCCGCCGACGCGCTGCGCATGCTGTGCGACCGCGGGTACACCCCGGCCCTCTTCGACGAGACCGGCCACGCCATCGACATCGGCAAAGACAAGCGCTACTTCACCCGGAATCAGCGCCGCGCGATCGCCAAGAGAGACGGCAGATGCCTTTACCCCGGCTGCGACCGCCCACCCGAAGACTGCGAGTACCACCACGTCAACCCCTGGGCGGCTCACCCCAGC
The DNA here is from genome assembly GCF_057512245.1 of Gryllotalpicola sp. CP2-P1. Taxonomy (NCBI): domain Bacteria; kingdom Bacillati; phylum Actinomycetota; class Actinomycetes; order Micrococcales; family Microbacteriaceae; genus Gryllotalpicola; species Gryllotalpicola sp. CP2-P1. The sequence continues at coordinate 2,796 of NZ_JBLRDT010000232.1, read as the reverse complement.
CACCGCAAGTCCGAAGTCCGCGACGGCGTGCTCCTGTGCCGACGACACCACAAACTGCTGCACGACTTCGCCGCCCGCATCGAACGACGCGGTTCCGAGTACTGGCTCCACTGGCCCGGCAAAGTGGCGGCCCGACTGCACTCGAAATCCGGCGTTCAGGTGCAGCTGCACCTGAGCAGGAGGCAGACGTGATCGATGAGCGGATAGCGTGGAGCCGATGGAACCCGTTGTGCTGCGCAGCGAGAGGCTCGTGCTCTCGACGCCGGTGCTCGGCGACGCCGACCGCGTGTTCGAGTACTGCCAGGACCCGCTGTTCCTCGAATACCTCACGACGCCGTGGCCCTATCTCCGGAAGGACGCCGAGCACTTCCTCGGCACGATCGTGCCCACTGGCTGGGAGCTCGGCCGCGAGTTCATCTGGGCCCTGCGCGAGAGCGCCGACGGCCCGCTGCTCGGCGTCGTGGGCCTGCACCGCCGGCGGGCGACCGACCCCGAGTCGCTCGATGTGGGCTACTGGCTCGGCGCACCCCACCGCGGGCGCGGCCTGATGGCCGAAGCGGTGCGCACGGTCAGCGACTGGGCGCTCGAGGGCGGGGTGGCTGCCACGCTGCACTGGGAGTGCGCGATCGGCAACTATGCCTCCGCGCACACCGCGAAGGCCGCCGGCTTCCGCTTCACGGGCATCGGCCCGTCGCAGGTCGCGGCGCGCGACGGCTCACACCCCGATCACTGGCACGGCCGTCGCCGTGCCGGCGACGACGGGACGACCGCCTCCTACCTGGCATGGCCGACAGACGCCGAGCAGGCGACCGGCGAGCAGGCGACCGGCGAGCAGGCGACCGGCGAAGCGGCCGACGCATGACCGACGCGCAGACGCGCGGCCCCCGGGTCGTGCTCTTCGATCTCGACGGCACGCTGTTCGACCACCCCGGGGCGTTCCGGCGCGGCATCCTCGCGCACACGGCTGCGCTCGGCGCCCCGTATGACTCCGTCGGCGCCGACGACGCGGCCGCGCTCGACTGGTTCCGCGGCTATCACGACGAGTACCGCGCCGCGTGGGCCGCCTACGACGACGTCGACGAAACGCTCGACGCGCTCGAGGCCGCCCTGCCGGGCATCCGCTTCGGCATCATCACGAACGGCGTGCTCGCCCTGCAGGAACGCAAGATCGAGAAGATCGGCGCGACCGCCCGCATGGAGCACGTGATCGCCTCGGGCGAGCTCGGCGTCGCCAAGCCCGACCCGCGCATCTTCGCCCACGCCGTCGAGCTGTTCGGCGTGGCACCGAGCGAGGCGGTCTACGTCGGTGACCGCGTGCGCGTCGATGCGCTGGGCGCTGCGGCCGCCGGTCTCACCGGCATCTGGATCGACCGTGACGAGCGCGGCTGGGGCGCCTTCGAGGCGGATGCCGCGGCTTGGGGCATCCGCCGCATCGTGTCCCTCACCGAACTGCCCGGCGTGCTCGGCGTGGCGACCGCGCGCCGCTGACCTGACGCCACTGACCTGACGCCACCGATGTGACGTGCCAGCTCACGCCGAGGCGAGCAGCGCGGCCTCGCGGTTGATGCGGGCCCGTTCGCGCCACCAGACGAAGAAGCCGGTGAGCGTGAACGCTCCGTAGAAGACATACATCGCGGCCGACGCGTAATAGTGCGCGCTGAACAGCAGCGGCACGCCCACGATGTCGACCGCGACCCAGATGAGCCAGAACTCGACCCAGCCCTTGGCCATGCCGTACGTCGCGAGCAGCGAGCCGACGAAGATCCACGCATCGGACCACACGGGCTCATAGGAGCCGAGAGCGCGGAAGAGGGGCGTGAGCACCGCCGTGCCGCCCAGCATGCCCGCGACCAGCCCGAGGCGCACCGGCCACGAGGCCCACCGCGGTGTGACGGCGACCCGCTCGCCGCGCGTCGATTCCCGTCGCGTCCAGCGCACCCAGCCGTAGATCGACACGATGATGAACATCACCTGGCGGCCGGCCTGGCCGAGCAGATTCACGGGGTTCGGGGTGTCGAAGACCGCCCCGAGGAACACGGTGAACAGCAGCGCGTTGCCGACGATGCCGACGGGCCAGGCCCACACTTTGCGGCGCATGCCGCCGAGGGCGCTGAGCAGCCCGAACAGGTTGCCGATCACCTCGCGCCACAGCACCGTCTGGTCGCCGATGTGCAGTTGGGCGTCGAAGAGCCAGCGAACGAGATCCACGGTCGATGGTAACGAGCGGCGGCGTGTGCGCCATTCCCGGAAGTGGCGGCGGATGACATCGGCACGCTCAGGGAATAGGCGGCGCGGGTACGATGGTTGCGCAATACGTGCTCCGGGGTCGGTGAGAGTCCGAACCGGCGGTGATAGTCCGCGAGCCCCGCAGGGGGTTGAGCCGGTGGAATTCCGGTGCCGACGGTTAAAGTCCGGATGGGAGGAGACACGGCGCGCCGCGATGGCGCGCGGTTGTCGCGTCCGCGTCCCCCGAGCCGAGCGGAAGGCCCGAAGGAAACAGATGGACGAGCAGCGCATCGAAGCCGCCATGCGGCGCGCGCTCGAGCTCGCCGCCCTCGGGCCGGCGCATGGCATCAATCCGCGGGTCGGCTGCGTCGTCCTCTCCCCCGCCGGCGACGTGATCGCAGAGGGCTGGCACCGCGGCGCGGGCACTGCGCACGCCGAGGTGGATGCGCTCTCGAAGCTCGCCGGCGGCCGGGCACAGGGTGCCACCGCCGTCGTCACCCTCGAGCCGTGCAACCACACCGGCCGCACCGGCCCCTGCAGCGAGGCGCTCATCGCGGCGGGCGTCGCCCG
>NZ_JBLRDT010000231.1:0-3713 GCF_057512245.1 Gryllotalpicola sp. CP2-P1 | reverse complement strand
GGGAGTTCAAGGGGCCGGCACCCGTGGGGGCTGTTCGCCTCATCGGCGCAGCCGACGAGGGTTTCGTTCGTGTTGGGGTTGGAGCTCGCCTCGCGTGCACGCTGGTCATCGGGTGGCCCACGTGCTGCACCTGTGCCTTCGGGTGACTCAGGTGACGCGCTCCGGCCGTTCGGGCGGCTCGAGCGCTGCGTGACTACTGAAAGTCTCTCAGCAGTAGAACGATCGGTCTGTCGCGTGGCGGTGAAATAGTCCCGGGGCTAATACTCGCCGGGCCGGAGTGTGCCCCGCTTGCGTGGCCGCGAAGCCGGGCGGATGCCCGAACCCGGCCAATCGGACGTAGAGTCGAATCGATATGACTCTGAAGCTCGGGTACAAGGCATCCGCAGAGCAGTTCGGCGCGCGCGAACTGGTCGAACTCACCGTCGCGGCCGAAGCGCACGGCATGGAGAGCGCGTTCATCTCCGACCACTTCCAGCCCTGGCGGCACGAGGGCGGCCACGCGCCGTTCGCGCTCACGTGGCTCGCCGCCGCGGGGGAGCGCACGCACGACATCGTGCTCGGCACGAGCGTCATGACGCCGCACTACCGCTACAACCCGGCCGTCATCGCGCAGGCGTTCGGCTCGCTCGGCGTGCTGTACCCCGGGCGCATCGTGCTCGGCGTCGGCACGGGCGAGGCGCTCAACGAGGTCGCCACCGGCTGGCAGGGCGCGGGCAACCAGGGCTGGCCCGATTTCAAGGAGCGGTTCGCGCGGCTGCGCGAGTCGGTGCGCCTGATCCGCGCGCTCTGGAAGGACGAGCGCGTCACGTTCGAGGGCGACTACTACTCGACGCATGACGCGTCGATCTACGACAAGCCCGAGACGCCGATCCCGGTGTACATCGCGGCGGGCGGCCCGACGGTGGCGAAGTACGCGGGACGCGCGGGCGACGGCTTCATCTGCACGTCCGGCAAGGGCATGGGGCTGTATGTCGACGAGCTGATCCCCGCCGTCGAAGAGGGCGCCGCGGCGGGCGGCCGCCAGGCATCCGACATCGATCACATGATCGAGATCAAGCTGAGCTACGACCGCGACCCCGAGCAGGCGCTCGAGAACACGCGGTTCTGGTCGCCGCTGTCGCTCAGCAAGGAGCAGAAGCACGACATCACCGACCCGCTCGAGATGGAGAAGGCGGCCGACGCGCTGCCCATCGAGCAGATCGCGAAGCGCTGGATCGTCGGCAGCGACCCCGAGCAGACCGTGGCCGAGATCAAGCAGTACGTCGACGCCGGCTTCACACACCTCGTCTTCCACGCCCCCGGTCAGGACCAGCGGCGCTTCCTCAGCCAGTTCGAAGAGGACCTGGCGCCGCTGCTGCGCGCGCTGTAGGGGCGCGGCGACGCCGCGCCGCACCCGCGATCACCAGGGCCAGGTGATGAGGGCTGCGAGGCCGTTGAACACCGCGTGGCCGATGATCGCGGGGCCGAGACGCCTCGTGCGCTGCACCGCGTAGCCCGCGATGAGCCCGTAGACGAGCATCGTCGCGATCAGTGCGACCGACCAGCCGTCGGCGATCGTGTGCACCAGCGCGAACACGACGGATGTGACGATGAGCGCGGGCCACGGGCGGATGCCGCGCTCGAGCGAGCCCTGCAGCAGCCCGCGGAAGAACGGCTCTTCGATGAGCGGCGCGATGACGACGGGCGCGACCACGGTCGTGAAGACGTAGATGCCGGTGACATCGCCGACCATGAGGCCCGGCCCGGGCATCCGGCCCGTCATCGCGTACTGCACGAGGATGCCGGCGGCGCGCGCGAGGACGCCCACGATGAGACCGAGGTAGACGTCGGCAGCGCGGAAGCGCAGCGACGGCCGCCAGAAGCGGAAGGTCCCGGCGAGCGCGATCACGAGCGGGCCCCACGTGACGAGGTAGCTCGCGGCGACTGCTGCGGGGTAGGTCAGGTGCCCCCGCCAGGACGGGAAGGACAGGGCGAGTGCGACCGCCACGGCGAGCGCGCCGACGGCGACGAGCAGCGCGCGAAGCGACCGGTCGGGGGCCTTCGTCATGGCGACCACGCTAGGGCAACCCCTTGTCAGCATGCGACAGAACTGTGCACCATGGTCTGCACGGCCCCTGTTCGGGGTACGACAACTGCTCTTCCGACCAAAGGCAGGTTCGTGGAACTACACGACTACATCCGAGTGCTCCGCAAAGGCTGGCTCATCATCGCCGTCTTCGTCGTCGTGGGGGTGGGCGTCGCGGCGCTCTTCTCCACACTGAAGGCGCCGAGCTACACCGCTGATTCGAAGGTCTTCGTGAACACGCAAGTGGGCGGGAACGCGTCAGACCTCGTGCAGGGGCAGGCGTACTCGCAGGATCGGATCACGTCGTATGCCGGCCTCGTGAACACCCCCGCCGTGCTGCAGCCCGTCATCGTCGACCTGCACCTGAACGCCACCCCCGCCTCGCTGGCGCGCCAGATCTCGGCCTCGGCGCCGGCGAACACGACGCTGCTGCAGATCGAGGCGACCGATCAGGACCCGAAGATGGCGGCGAACCTCGCCAATGCGACGGCCGAGAGCTTGAGCACCGTCGTGCAGTCGCTCGAGACGACCGACGCCGACAACAACGTGTCGCCCGTGAAGCTCAGCCGTGTGCAGGACGCCGTCGTGCCGCTCAAGCCGAGCAGCCCCAACGTGACGCTCAACGTCCTGCTCGGCCTGCTCATCGGCCTCGCGCTCGGTGTCGCCGTGGCCGTCCTGCGCGAGACCCTCGACACCCGCGTGCGCACCGAGCACGACGTCGAGTCGATCAGCGCCGCGCCGATCGTGGGCGGCATCACCTTCGACCCGAAGGCGGCCGTGCGGCCGCTCATCGTGGCCGAGGACCCCTATTCGAACCGCGCCGAGGCCTTCCGCACCCTGCGCACCAACCTGCAGTTCCTCAACATCGGCGACGATGTCGAGCGCGTCGTCGACGAGGGCGACGGGTCGACGCGCCCCGGCCGCAGCTTCGTCGTGACGAGCTCTCTCGCTCAGGAGGGCAAGAGCACCACGACGGCGAACCTCGGCCTCGCGCTCGCGAGCACCTCGAGCAACATCCTCGTCGTCGACGCCGACCTGCGCCGCCCGAAGCTCGCCGGCTATCTCGGCCTCGAAGGCGCCGTGGGCCTCACCGACGTGCTGCTCGGCCGGGTCGACGTCGGCGACGTCGTGCAGCGCTGGGGGAAGACGAACCTCTACGTGCTGCCCGCCGGCCGCATCCCCCCGAACCCCAGCGAGCTGCTCGGCAGCGCGCGCATGAAGAAGCTCATCTCGGTGCTCGAGGAGCAGTTCGACTACGTCCTTTACGACGCCCCGCCGCTGCTGCCCGTGACCGACGCCGCGGTGCTCAGCAAGAGCACGACTGGCTCCCTCGTGATCGTCGCCTCGGGCCGCACGCACAAGAACCAGCTGAAGTCCGCGGTCGCGGCCATCGAGCAGGTGGGCAGCCGCGTGGGCGGCATCGTCATGACGATGGTTCCGACCAAGGGCCCAGACGCCTACGCCTACGGGCGCTACGGCTACGGCTACTACGGCGAGGAGCAGGGCGACGACCGCAAGAAGAAGCGCTCGCGTTCCCGCGCCAAGAAGGCCGAGGCGGCCGGGCACACCGCGAGCGCATGAGCGACGCGGCGCCCGCGGTCCTGCCGTTCCGCGTGCTTGCCGTGTGCTCGGGGAACGTGTGCCGCTC
>NZ_JBLRDT010000230.1:0-3732 GCF_057512245.1 Gryllotalpicola sp. CP2-P1 | reverse complement strand
CGCCGCACGGCGAGCAGCCGGCCGGTTCGCCGGTGCGTGCGCCCGACACCGTGCGCGAAGGGCTCGACGAGATCGTCTCAGACGCGAAGGCGCTGACCGGCATCCTCGAAGATCTGCTGATCTCCGCGGATCCGCGTCAGGATGCCGAGCGCATCACGCTCGATCTGGCGCGCGTGGCGGACGAGGTGGCCGCGGGCGCCCGCGCCGAGGCCGGTGAGCGGGGCATCGTCATCGAGCGCACGGGGGATGTCGGGGTGACGGTCTCGGGCGTGCGGGTTTCGCTGGCGCGGCTCACCCTGGCGCTCGTGAGCAACGCGCTCGACCACGCCCGCAGCAGCATCAAGATCGCCGTGTCGAACCACGGCAAGGAGGCCTGGCTGGAAGTCCGCGACGACGGTCCTGGCTTCCCCGCCGGGGCGGCAGAGCGCGTCTTCGAGCGCTTCGCGAGCGCGCGGCCGGCCGAGGCAGGCGGCAGCGGCGAGCGCCACTACGGCCTCGGGCTGGCACTGGTCGCCGAGGTCGCGCATCGCCACGATGGCAGCGTCGCCGTCGTCGACACCGCTGGAGACGGTGGGCTCGTCCGCGTCCGCCTGCCGCTCGCATCCGAGTCGTAGCCTCCACGCCGAAGGCGACAGTCGATGCCATGTTGCCCTCTGACAGCGGCGCGAGGCGACAGTAGGCGACGTTATTCCTGCGGTATTCCGCCCTCAGTTGTCGCCGCGCACCATGCCGCTCCGGTCATATCGGCATCTCCTGTCGCCTGATGAAGAGCGATTGGCTCGCCATGCGCCGTCCGCACGAGACCTATGCGAGTCATAGGAACCACACGGCGTGAGCGCAGACGAAATAAGAAAGGCGAAAGAAGCCGCGCCGATTCTGGAGTCCTCACGAAGAAAGAGGGACTCCGATGGACATCCGTACACGAGGAAGGCGCGCGGCCGCGGCGATCGTCAGCGGAGTCGGCCTCGTCGCCTTCGGCACAACCGCCGCACTCGGCCTTGTCTTCTTCCACCAGGAGACGGGCACGTCCTCCACCTCGAGCGACACGAGCAGTACGAGCAGCACGAGCGACACGAGCACAGACAGCTCGGACGGCTCCTCGACCTCCACGTCGCAGTCATCCTCGGGCGTCAGCTCGGGTCTCGGCAGCACCTCGCACGGAAGCACGTCGGGCTCATGAGCACGCAGAGCGCCCAGCGTATGGACTGGACCGTCTGGGGCACTGATGCCGTGCTCACGGTGACGGATGCCGCCCAGCTCGCCGCCGCCCGCGGCATCCTCGACTCCTTTCTTCTCGAGGTCGAGCGGGCGGCGAGCCGCTTCCGCCCCGACTCAGAGCTCAGCCTGCTGACGGGGCGCGCGAGCGGCGGCATCACCGTCTCGCCGCTGCTCGCGCGACTCGTCGACGCCGCGCTGCGGGTGGCGGAGCGCACCAGGGGAAGCGTCGACCCGACGCTCGGCAACCGGCTGGCGCAGCTCGGCTACGACCGCGATCTGGCAGAGGTCAAGGCGCGCCCGGATTTCTCGGTCTCGACCCGCCTGCTTCCACCGCTCGGCGAGCAGTGGCGGCGCGTCCGCCTCGACGGCACGACGCTGACTGTGCCCGACGAACTTGCCCTCGACCTCGGCGCGACCGCGAAGGCGGTGGCCGCGGACCACGCCGCGGCGCTGATCAGCCGCGAGCTCGGCTGCGGCGTGCTGGTCGGGCTCGGCGGCGACATCGCCACCTCAGGCCCGGGCCCTGACGGCCCGTGGCAGATCGACGTGTGCGACGTGCCGGGCGACCCCGCGCAGCAGGTCTCGCTCAGCCCCGGCTGGGCGATCGCCACCTCGAGCACACAGCGGCGACGCTGGACGGCGGCCGGACGGCCGATGCACCACATCCTCGATCCGCGCAGCGGGCTGCCCGCGCCGGAAACCTGGCGCAGCGTGACCGTGGTCGCCGACAGCTGCCTGAATGCGAACGCGGTCTCGACGGCCGCCATCGTGCGCGGGCCCCGCGCCATCGAGTGGATCAACAGCCTCGGCTATGCCGCGCGCCTCGTCAGCAGGGCCGGGCGCGTCCACGCCATCGGCGGGTGGCCGCGGGCCGCACGCACCGTTGAGGAGGCCGGTCATGTTCGATGACGTCATGTGGGCCTTCGGGCGCGGCAGCGGCATCGCCGACCTGGTGCTGCTGACCGTCTCGCTCGTCGCGGGGATCCTCACCCGCTCGGGGCGCGCCCTGCCCGGCATCCCCCGCTTCGCGCTCTCCCTCATCCACCGCAACGCCTCGCTGCTCGCCGTGGCCTTCCTGGCGCTGCACATCGGCACCCTGCTGCTCGATCCGTTCGCGAAGCTGACGCTGACGGATGTCGTCGTGCCGTTCCTCGGCACGGACAACCCGTTCTGGCTCGGCATGGGCACGCTCGCACTCGACCTGCTGATCGCGATCGTCGTGACCGCCCTGGCACGCCGGGTGATCGGGGTGCGGGCCTTCAAAGCCGTGCACTGGCTGGCTTATGCGATGTGGCCGGTAGCGATGCTGCACGGCGTCTTCGAGGGCACGAACGGGGCGGATGCCTGGTTCCTCGCCGGCGCGGCAGCCGCCACGCTCCTCGTCATCTGCGCGGTGCTGTGGCGCCTCTCCTCGCGCTTCCAGGAGGCGCCGCGGCGCTCTGCCCCTGCGGCTGCGATGCGACCGACCGCACTCGCCGAACCGCAGATCTGGAGGGCATCATGACCATCGAGACCACGGCCGCCCGCGAGCCGGAAACCCGCGTCATCGTCTCCCGGCTGCTCGCGGCGGGCCCCGACGCCGACTTCGCACGGCACCTCGCCCGTTTCGGGGCGTTCGATCCGGCGGCTGCCGCGCCACGACTGCTCGCCGAGCTGGAGGCCTCCGGACTGATCGGGCGGGGCGGTGCAGGATTCGCCGCATGGCGCAAGCTCGCCGCGACGGCGGACGCACGGGATTCCTCGCCGCGGGCACGCCCTGTCGTGATCGGCAACGGCGCGGAAGGCGAGCCGTTCAGCCGCAAGGACGAGACGCTGCTCAGGAACGCACCGCATCTCGTCATCGACGGCCTGCTCGCCGCAGCCGCAGCGGTGGGGGCGAGCGAGCTCTATCTGTACGCGGGCGAGCCGGGGCTCTCGGCGATTCACGGCGCAGTGGCCGAGCGCGCGGATGGCGCGGGCATCCGTGTCACCGCCGCCGCCGACACCTTCCTCTCCGGTCAGGCGAGCGCCGTCGTGAACGCGATCGCGACGGGACGGCCGCTGCCACGCGACCCAGTCGGACGCCTCAGCGAGTCCGGGCTGCGCGGGCGTCCCACGCTGCTGCACAACGTCGAGACGCTCGCCCATATCGGGCTCATCGCCCGCTACGGAGCCGACTGGTTCCGCGCGGCGGGCACGGCGGCAGACCCAGGCACGCGCCTCGTCACCGTCGCCGGTGACGTGCCGCGCGCGCAGGTGCTCGAGGTGCACGGTGGCGCCCGCATCGACGCCGTTCTCGAGGCGACGGGCGCAGACCCCAGCCGGATCTCGGCCGTGCTGGTCGGCGGGTACCACGGCGCATGGCTCACCGCTGATCAGCTGGGCACCGCGCTCTCGCCCGAGGCTCTCACCCCGTACGGCGCGCACCCCGGTGCCGGCATCCTGCTGGCGCTCGACCGGACCCGCTGTGCCGTGCAGACGACGGCCGAGATCATCGACTATCTCGCCGGGCAGTCCGCACGCCAGTGCGGACCG
>NZ_JBLRDT010000229.1:0-3750 GCF_057512245.1 Gryllotalpicola sp. CP2-P1 | reverse complement strand
GACCGCGGCCGCCGCGGCGAGGATCGCGTCGATGGTCGCCTGCGGGTGGCTGAGCATCGACACGTGCGAGCCGCCGACCTCGGTGACGGTCGCCCCCGCGTTCTCGGCCATGCTGCGCTGCACGGCTGGCGGAATCACCCTGTCCTCGGTGCCGATGACGGCCCAGCTCGGAATCGACCTCCAGGCGGGCGGCCCGGACGGCGTGGTGTTCGCCTGCAGGGTGATCGGGCGCTGGCCGGCGACGATCAGCCAGCGATCGGCCTCGGGCAGGTCCTGCGCGAAGGCCGTGTGCACGGTGTCGGGCTTGAGGTGCGCCTCGGCGTCGCCCTCGGGTGCGCCGGGGTAGCCCAGGATGTCGAACACGGTCGTCGGGTCGGGCACGTCGAACGCCGAGCCCGAGCCGCCCAGCAGCTGGAAGACGAACTGCCCCTCGTCGGGAATGAAGGCGTCGACGTAGACCAGCGCCTTGACGTCGCCGCCCCTCGCCCCGGCGTTGGTGATCACGAAGCCGCCGTAGGAGTGGCCGACCAGCACGACGGGCCCCTGCGTGTGCTGGGCCAGATAGGAGGCGACGTAGTCGGAGTCCTGCTGCACGCCGCGCAGCAGGTTGGTGGGAGCGAGGACGGTGAAGCCCTGCGATTGGAGCGCGGTGGCGACGGGGTTCCAGCTGGAGGCGTCGGCCCAAGCGCCGTGGACGAGCACGATGGTGGGTTTCGTCATGGCGCGGAAGTTACACGCGCCCTCACTTTCCCGCTAGAAGAACGCACAGTCGGTTCATTGCACCCCCTTAAGCAGATCGGGCGGTGCGCAGGCCTCGATGCGCGCAGGCCGATGCTGTTGCGCGAGGCCGGGTCGGGTGCACACTGTTCGCATGTCCGACTCGGGCGCCGGCGGCTGCACCGAGGTCGAGGACTACCTGGCCTCGATCGATGAGGGACGCGCGAAGGTGCTGCGCCCGTACTTCGAGCGCGCCCGCGAGATCGTCGAAGGCCTCGAAGAGGGGCGCAGCTACGGGATGCCTGCGCTGACTTATCGCGGCAAGGCGCTCGTCTCGCTGCAGCCCACCAAGGCCGGCTACTCGGTGTACCCGTTCAGCGGCGCGGCGGTCTCGGCCGTCGCGGCGGCCCACCCGGAGCTCGAGACCACGACGGGGTCCGTGCACTTCACGACCAGGAACCCTCTGCCCCTCGACGTGTTCGACGAGCTGGTGCGCGCTCGCCGCATGCAGATCGACGCGGCAGCGGCCCGCGTCGAGTGACACGCCACGCCGGATTGCATGGCTGATCGGCGGCCTCGGCGCTTAATGTGAGACATGGCCGTATCGAGCGGAACCGTTGTCACACTGGTCGGATCTGGGTCGTCCGAGCTGATCACAGAGCTCGGCACGCTGCACAACGTCGATGCCTTCAGCATCGCGGGCGACGAGGACGAGGCGGCGCGCCGCATCAGCCGGTCGCCGGCGTCGTTCGTGGTCAGCGACGCGGACCCGCTCGCGCACGTCGCCGCGGCGTGGGTCGAGTTCTTCGACGACCGGATCTCGCTCGAGACGCTGCTCATGGAGGCCGAGGTCGCGGCCGATGCGCTGCGCGCCGGCCGCGCCCAGCTGCCCGACTACTACCTGGTGCTCGACCCCGAGGCCGTCGAGGGCACGTGGCGGCACTGGTGGTTCGGCGCGCTCTCGAGCAAGGCGCCGACGCGCGTGCTGCCCGTGCCGGCGTCGTCGGGCGATGTGCGGCGCCAGCTGCGGCGCCTGCCGACAGGGCGCCCCTGGCCCGAGGCCTTTCCCGAGTGGCTCACCCGCCTGCAGTTCGAGGTGCCCGACCGGCTCCTGACGGGCGAGTGACGACGCTCGCGCGACGCGATCGCAGGGGCCGCTAGTCGGCCCGAGCGCCGACGGGTGGCACGAGCAGGCCGCGATCCTCACGGATCCACACGAGGCCCGTCTCGCGGTGCTCGGCACGCGTCGCGAAGCGGTAGCGGTACACGCGGGCCCGCACGAACGCCGGTGCCCGCCCGCCGAACGGGTCGACCCGCAGCAGTCGCAGCGTGGGCCGATCGGCCTGCAGCAGCCGCACGAGCAGCATGTCGAACCAGCCGCCGCCTTCGGCGCCCAGCGCGAGGAACCACATCAGCCAGTCGAGCCGCAGGTGGTACGGCGCGAACCAGCGCGGCACACGGCCCGGGTCACCGGGCTTGCCGTGGAACTCGTACGCTCTCCACCCGGATCGCCCGGCCGGGTCATCCGTGCCCTCGATCACGATCTCGTCGCGTCGCTTCGTGACGCTTCCGAACGCGCCGTACGCATTCACGAGGTGCCAGCGGTTGAAGCTCGCGTTCATCAGCTGCCGGCGCGCGAGCAGATTGCGCGCCGGCCACCACGACAGATAGATGAGCAGGGCGGATGCCGCGAGCACGACCACGCCGTACCAGACGGGCAGGGCGCCCAACCCGCGCGCGTCACTCGACACGGGCCACGCCCACGCCGGGATCACGGCGTGCACCACGTCGTCGCTGATGCCCGAGAACAGCAGCACGACCGTCAGCCAGTTGAGCCAGGCGAAGTTCCCGGTGACGATCAGCCACAGCTGCGTCACGATCATGATCGCGGCCGCGACCGACGCGACCGGCTGCGGCGCGAACAGGAAGAACGGGCAGAGCAGCTGCGCGAAGTGATTGCCGATCACCTCGCCGCGGTGCACCCACTTCGGCAGCAGATGCGCCTGCCTGCTGAACGGGCCCGGCATGGGCTGCGTCTCGTGGTGGTAGTACAGCGCCGTCAGATCGCGCCATTCGGGCCCGCCGCGCAGCTTGATCATGCCGGCGCCGAACTCGAGACGGAACACCAGCCAGCGGACGAGGAACAGCGTCGTCACGGGCGTGGCGGCCGGAGCGACGACGGATGCTGCGCCGAGCCACGCCACCGTGAAGCCCGCCTCGCACAGCAGGGACTCCCAGCCGAAACCGTAGAAGGTCTGCCCGACATTGACGATCGAGAGATACGCGCCCCACAGCAGCAGGAACAGCACCGTGGTGAGCACAGCGGCCGCGCCGGGGGCGGCGAGCTGCGGAAGCCCGGCGACGAGCACCGCCGAGGCGACGACCCCGCCCCACGCGACGAGGCGAAGCATCCGATCGCTGTAGTGCCAGCGGAAGATCGTCGGCTGTCGGCGCGCGTAGGCACGGTCGAGGAACCGCGGCACCGGCAGCAGCCCGTGCTCGCCGAGCAGCGCCGGGAACTGATCGGCGGCCGAGAGGAACGCGATCAGGAACACGGCTGCCACTCCGCGCTGCACCACCTCGCGTGCCACGTCGTAGTCGCCGGTTCCGAGCCAGCCCAGCCAGTCCATCAGCGCAGATCCTCCATGACAGGCGCGACCGTAGCGCGCTCGCGCCCGAGATGACACCCCTACAGCGCACGCGGCCCGAACCCTAGGGTGGGGGCATGTCCACCGGTCGCGCGATCGTCGTCGGCTCGGGCCCCAATGGGCTTGCGGGCGCTGTCACCCTCGCCCGCGCGGGTCTCTCGGTCACCGTGTTCGAGCGCTCGGACCACCTCGGCGGCGGCGCCGCGACCCGCGAGCTCACCCTGCCCGGCTTCCACCACGACGTCGGCTCGGCCGTGCACCCGATGGCCGTGCACTCCGAGTTCTTCCGCCGCTTCGGGCTGACCCGGCGCCTCGAGCTGCTCACGCCCGAACTGTCCTACGGCCACGCGCTCGCCGCCGCGTCCGCGCCCGGCGGGGCGACTGC
>NZ_JBLRDT010000023.1:0-22771 GCF_057512245.1 Gryllotalpicola sp. CP2-P1 | reverse complement strand
CCGTCACCGAGGTCGCGAGCGAGTGCACGAGCACGTCGTGGAAGATCAGGTCGTCCTGCCCGGGGGAGCGCCGCGTGACCGTCCAGTCGCCGGCCTCGCCGAACACGTCGTTCAGGCTGCGCTGCACGGCGGCGAAGATGAGCTCGTCGGTGAGCTGGGGCACGGCGGCGGGCGCGGTCGCCTGCATGGCGCTGGTCAGCGCAGCCGCGGCCGGAGCGGGGGCGGCATGCTTACGGCGACCGAATAACATGCCTGTAATTTTCGAGGGCTTTCAGCGGCGATCGGTGGAGACACGCCGTGCGGATTCCTCACGGATCGTGATCAGCGCGGCCGCGGTCCCGAGGGCCCACCCGGCCCAGAGCACCCACGAGCGCTGCCCGAGCTGCGGCTTCCTCGTCGCCTTGACGACGGGCAGGACCGCGAGTGCCGAGGCGTACAGCCGAGGGCTCAGCACGTACTTCCGGATAGTCATGACTTCACGCTAGCCGTGGTGTGGACTCGGGCGTACTGCAGCGTCTCGACGAGCATGGCGAGTCGCTCATCGTCGCTGCGCGCCTTGCGCGTGTTCACCTCGGCGACGATCGCACCGTCCCAGTTCTGCGCGGCGAGCAGCGCGAGCACCTCGGCGACGGGCTGCGTGCCGCGGCCGGGCAGCGCGTGCTCGTCGAAGATGCGCCCTTCGTCGTTGCTCGCCGAGCCGTCGCACAGATGCACATGGCGCAGCCGCTGCCCGAAGCCTGCGGCGAGCTCGAGGCTGCTCTGCCCCGAGAGCGCCGCGTGCGAGAAGTCGAGGGTCACGGCGTCGCAGTCGAAGTGCGTCGGATCCCACCCGGGCATGTAGGCCTTCATCGCACGACCCGCGGCCTTCCACGGGAACATGTTCTCGACGGCGATCTGCACGCCGGCATCCGTCGCGATCTCACGCACGATCTGCAGGAAGTCGACCGCGTACTCGGCCTGCCAGCGGAACGGCGGGTGGACGACGACCGTGGCGGCGCCGACGGATGCCGCGAGCTCGGCGCTCTTGGCGAGCTTCACCCGCGGGTCGCGGCCCCAGACGAAGTGCGTGAGCAGCAGGACGGGCGCGTGGATCGACATGATCGGCGCCTCGTAGCGCTCGGAGAGCCGCAGCAGGGCGTCGGTGCTCTGCGTCTTCTCGTCGCGGGTGACCATGACCTCAACGCCGTCATAGCCGGCCTCGCGCGCAAGGCGGAACCCGTGCTCCACCGGCAGCGGATACACGCAGGACGTGCTCATCCCGATGCGCATCATGTGATCTCCAAGGCTACGCCGGATGCCTGAACGGCCGGTGGCCGTCCGCTGACGGCTCGTGGCCGCCTGATAGCCTGGCGAGGAGCCTGGAGGTGCCGCATTTCCGCAGTGAAATCCGCAGAGAGCGAGCAATACGAACTGGTCATCGTGTCGAACCGCCTGCCGGTCGACCACGTCTCGGGTGAGGGGGACGACGCCGTCTGGCGCACCTCGCCCGGCGGTCTGGTGGCCGCCCTCGAGCCGGTCATGCGCGAGCGCGACGGCGTGTGGATCGGCTGGCCGGGCATGCCCGACGTGCACTTCGAGCCGTTCGAGGCCGACGGCATCGACCTCATTCCGGTGCCGCTGTCGGCCGAAGAGGTCGAGGACTACTACGAGGGCTTCAGCAACGACACCCTGTGGCCGCTCTACCACGACGTGATCTCGCCGCCGAGCTATCACCGCGAGTGGTGGGAGGCGTACCAGCGGGTCAACCGGCGCTTCGCCGACGCGGCCATCGAGGTCGCCGCCCCGAACGCGATCGTCTGGGTGCACGACTACCAGCTGCAGCTGGTGCCGAAGATGCTGCGCGACGCCCGGCCCGACCTGATCATCGGATTCTTCAACCACATCCCGTTCCCCCCGTATGGCATCTACTCGCAGCTGCCTTGGCGCCGCCAGATCGTCGACGGGCTGCTCGGAGCAGACGTCGTCGGCTTCCAGCGCGTCGCCGATGCGGGGAACTTCGCGAGGGCCGTGCGCCGGCTGCACGGCTTCGAGACGCGCGGCAACATCATCAACGTGCCCCTCGAGGACGGGCAGCTCGAGCAGACGGTGCGCCACCGCGCGACCGGCCGCCGCGGGCATCCGATCAGAACGGTGCTCGCGCGCCCGTTCCCGATCTCGATCGACGCGCAGGAGTACCAGAAGCTCGCCGCCGACCCGCAGATCCGGGCGCGCGCCCGCGAGATCCGCGAGGAACTCGGCAACCCGCGCGTGCTGATGCTCGGCGTCGACCGGCTCGACTACACGAAGGGCATCCGCCACCGCATGAAGGCGTTCGGCGAGCTGCTCGAAGACGGCGCGTTCACCTCGGAGGAAGTCGCGCTCGTCCAGGTCGCGAGCCCGAGCCGCGAGCGCGTCGACGCCTACGCCCAGCTGCGCGACGAGGTCGAGATCATGGTCAGCCGCATCAACGGCGACTTCTCGCAGCTCGGCCACCCCGGCATCCACTACCTGCATCAGGGCTACCCGCGGGAAGAGATGGTCGCGCTCTATCTCGCCGCCGACGTCATGCTCGTCACGGCGCTGCGCGACGGCATGAACCTCGTCGCCAAGGAATACGTCGCGAGCCGCACCGACCAGGACGGGGTGCTGATCCTCTCCGAGTTCGCCGGGGCCTCCGACGAGCTGCGCCAGGCGCTGCTCGTGAACCCGCACGACATCGACGGGCTCAAGTCGGCGATCGTGCACGCGATCCGCATGCCGCAGCGCGAGCGCACCCGCCGCATGCGCGCCCTGCGCAAGCGCGTACTCAGCCACGACGTGCAGCGCTGGAGCGCGACCTTCCTCGACGCGCTGACCCGCGAGGACCACAACGACCCGGCGAACCACCTCGACATTCCGAAGCGGACCGTCGCCCCGCTCGGCTACGGGGACTGAGCGCGTGGGTGTCGAGAGCATCGCGGCCGCCGAGCGCCTGCTCGTGGCCCTCGACTTCGACGGCACCGTCGCGCCGCTCGTCGACGACCCCTCGACGTCGCGCGTGACACCCGCGGCCGCCGAGGCGATCGCCCGCCTCGGCGCACTGCCCGCGACCTGGGTCGCGTTCGTCTCGGGGCGCCCGCTCGCGTCTCTCGCGCAGCTCACCGGGGCCGGGCCGGATGCCCTGCTGATCGGCTCGCACGGGGTCGAGGTCTCCCTTCGCGGCCGGCTCGCCGATGCCGAGCTCAGCGATGACGAGCGCGCGCGGATGGCGCGGCTCGAGGCGGCCCTCATCGAGCTCGTGACCGCCGTGCCGGGGGCACGCCTCGAGCACAAGCCGGTCGGCTACGGCGTGCACACCCGCCTCGTCGAGCGCACCGAGCTCGTGGCGCCGCTGCAGCGGGCCGCGCGTGAAGCCGCGGACGCCATCGGCGGCTTCACCACCAGGGTCGGCAAGGACATCGTCGAGTTCAGCGTGCGCGCGGTGAACAAGGGCGACGGCGTGCGGATGCTGCGCGAGCTGCTCGCCGACGAGGCGGGCGGCCCCGTCGCCGTGCTCTACGCGGGCGACGACGTCACCGACGAGGACGCGTTCGCCGTGCTCGGCGAGGGTGACCTCGGAGTGAAGGTGGGCGAGGGGCCGACGGCGGCGGCGGCGCGCGTGGCCGACGTCGAGGCGTTCGCGACGCTGCTGTCCGAGCTGGCGACGGTGCGCGGGGCATCCGCTCGGTCTCTGTGACGCCTCACGGCTCACTAATGTTGTTACATGGCGGAAATCTCTTCAGCGATCGACGTGAAACCTCGCAGCCGAGTCGTCACCGACGGCATCGAAGCGACCACCAGCCGCGGCATGCTCCGTGCCGTCGGCATGGGTGACGCCGACTGGGACAAGCCCCAGATCGGCATTGCGAGCTCGTGGAACGAGATCACGCCGTGCAACCTCTCGCTCGACCGCCTCGCGCAGGCCGCCAAGGAAGGCGTGCATGCCGGCGGCGGCTACCCGCTGCAGTTCGGCACCGTCTCGGTCTCCGACGGCATCTCGATGGGTCACGAGGGCATGCACTTCTCGCTCGTCTCGCGCGAGGTCATCGCCGACAGCGTCGAGACCGTGATGATGGCCGAGCGCCTCGACGGCTCGGTGCTGCTCGCCGGCTGCGACAAGTCGATTCCGGGCATGCTCATGGCGGCCGCCCGCCTCGACCTGGCGTCCGTCTTCCTGTACGCCGGCTCGATCGCACCGGGCTGGGTGCGCCTCTCCGACGGCACCGAGAAGGACATCACGATCATCGACTCCTTCGAGGCGGTCGGCGGCGTCAAGGCCGGCACCATGAGCCTCGAGGACGCCGAGCGCATCGAGTGCGCGTTCGCCCCCGGTGAGGGCGCCTGCGGCGGCATGTACACCGCGAACACCATGGCCTCCGTCGCCGAGGCGCTGGGCCTGTCGGTGCCGGGCTCGGCCTCGCCGCCCTCGGCCGACCGCCGCCGCGACTACTACGCGCACCGCTCGGGCGAGGCCGTCGTCGGCCTGCTGCAGAAGGGCATCACGGCGCGCCAGATCCTGACCAGGGACGCCTTCGAGAACGCCATCACGGTCGCGATGGCGCTCGGCGGCTCGACCAACGTCGTGCTGCACCTGCTGGCGATCGCGAACGAGGCCGACGTGCCGCTCACGCTCGACGACTTCAACCGCATCGGCGACAGGGTGCCGCACCTCGGCGATCTCAAGCCCTTCGGCCGCTACGTGATGAACGACGTCGACCGCATGGGCGGCATCCCCGTGCTCATGAAGGCGCTGCTCGACGCGGGCCTGCTGCACGGTGACGCGCTCACCGTCACGGGCAAGACCGTCGCCGAGAACCTCGCCGACATCAACCCGCCCGCCCTCGACGGCGAGGTGCTGCGCACGCTCGACAACCCCATCCACCCGACGGGTGGCCTGACCATCCTCAAGGGGTCGTTCGCCCCCGAGGGTGCGGTCGTGAAGACCGCCGGCTTCGACCTCGAGGTCTTCGAGGGCCCCGCGCGCGTGTTCGAGCGCGAGCGCGCCGCCATGGACGCGCTGACCAACGGCGAGATCAAGCACGGCGACGTCGTCGTCATCCGCTACGAGGGCCCCAAGGGCGGCCCCGGCATGCGTGAGATGCTCGCGATCACCGCCGCCATCAAGGGCGCGGGCCTCGGAAAAGATGTACTACTCTTGACGGACGGGCGATTCTCAGGCGGCACAACCGGCCTGTGCATCGGCCACATAGCTCCCGAAGCGGTCGACGCAGGTCCGATCGCATTCGTGCGCGATGGTGATCTGATTCGGGTCGATATCGCTGCTCGCTCCCTCGACCTACTCGTCGACGAAGCTGAGCTGGAGGCTCGCCGCGACGGCTGGGCCCCGCTTCCTCCGCGCTATACCCGTGGCGTTCTCGCGAAGTACTCCAAGCTCGTGCGCTCCGCTGCGGAGGGCGCGGTCACGGGGTAGCCGCGACCTCACCAGATCACCGACCCAGCTAAGGGACTCTCTCCATGCCCACGGATTCACGACCCGTGCCGACGCCGCGACCCTCCGCGCCTGCGCCGGCAGGACCCGAGCGGATCACCGGCTCGGCGGCCATTTTGCGCACCCTCGAGAAGCTCGGCGTCACCGACGTCTTCGGGCTGCCAGGCGGCGCCGTCCTTCCGCTCTATGACGAGCTCATGGCGCAGAACGCCGTGCGCCACATCCTGGTCCGCCACGAGCAGGGCGCCGGCCATGCCGCCGAGGGCTACGCCGCGGCGAGCGGAAAGGTCGGCGTCGCGATCGCGACCTCGGGGCCCGGCGCGACGAACCTCGTCACGGCGATCGCCGACGCCTACATGGACTCCGTCCCGCTGCTCGCGATCACCGGCCAGGTGTTCTCGACGCTGATGGGCACGGATGCCTTCCAAGAGGCCGACATCGTCGGCATCACCATGCCGATCACGAAGCACTCGTTCCTGGTCAAGACCGCCGACGAGATCCCCGGCGCGATCGCGGCGGCGTACCACATCGCCGCGACCGGCCGCCCGGGGCCGGTGCTCGTCGACATCACCAAGGACGCGCAGCAGGACCTCATGGAGTTCAGCTGGCCGCCCAAGGTCGAGCTGCCGGGCTACCGCCCCGTGACGAAGGCGCACGGCAAGCAGATTCAGGCGGCGGCCCAGCTGCTCGCCGAGGCGAAGCGGCCCGTGCTGTACGTCGGCGGCGGGGTCGTGCGGGCGAAGGCATCCGCGCAGCTCCTCGAGTTCGCCGAGAGCTCGGGCGCGCCCGTCGTGACCACCCTGATGGCGCGCGGGGCGTTCCCCGACTCGCACCGCCAGCACCTGGGGATGCCCGGAATGCACGGCACCGTGCCCGCGGTGCTCGCCCTGCAGGAATCCGATCTCATCGTCGCCCTCGGGGCGCGCTTTGACGACCGCGTCACGGGGAAGGTGAGCGACTTCGCCCCCGGAGCGAAGGTCGTGCATGTCGACGTCGACCCTGCCGAGATCTCGAAGATCCGCATCGCCGACGTGCCGATCGTCGGGGACCTCGCCGAAGTGCTGCCCGACCTGACCGCCGCCTACAAGACGGCGACGGTCGAGACGCGGCCGGAGCTCGGCGAGTGGTGGGGGCGCCTCGAGGGGCTGCAGAAGGAGTTCCCGCTCGGCTACACGCCGCCGAGCGACGGTTTGCTCGCGCCGCAGCACGTCATCCAGCGCATCGGCGAGCTCACCGGGCCCGAGGGCGTCTACGTCGCGGGGGTCGGCCAGCACCAGATGTGGTCGGCGCAGTTCATCTCCTACGAGCGCCCGAACGCGTGGCTGAACTCGGGCGGCGCCGGGACCATGGGGTATTCGGTGCCCGCGGCCATGGGCGCGAAGGTCGCCCAGCCCGACCGCGTGGTGTGGTCGATCGACGGCGACGGCTGCTTCCAGATGACCAACCAGGAGCTCGTCACCTGCGCGATCAACGACATCCCGATCAAGGTCGCGATCATCAACAACTCCTCGCTCGGCATGATCAAGCAGTGGCAGACCCTGTTCTACGACGGGCGCTACTCGCAGAGCGAGCTGCACACGGGCCACGGCTCGCGGCACATCCCCGACTTCGTGAAGCTCGCGGAGGCATACGGCGCCCTCGGCATCCGCGTCGAGAAGCCCGAAGAGGTCGACGCCGCGATCAAGCTGGCGCTCGAGACGAACGACCGCCCCGTGGTCATCGACTTCGTGGTCTCGGCCGACGCGATGGTGTGGCCCATGGTTCCCCAGGGGGTCAGCAACAGCTATGTGCAGTACGCCAGGGACCACAGCCCGAGCTGGGGGGAGGAGTAAGCCATGAGCACCCACGTCCTGTCCCTCCTCGTCGAAGACAAGCCCGGTCTGCTGACCAGGGTCGCCGGGCTCTTCGCCCGCCGCGGCTTCAACATCAACTCGCTCGCGGTCGGCACGACCGAGGTCGAGGGGCTCTCGCGCATCACCGTGGTGGTCGATGTCGAGGAGCTGCCGCTCGAGCAGGTCACGAAGCAGCTCAACAAGCTGATCAACGTGATCAAGATCGTCGAGCTCGACCCCGCGCAGTCCGTGCAGCGCGAGCACCTGCTCGTGAAGGTGCGCGTCGACGCCACGACCCGCTCGCAGGTGCTCGAGGCGGTGAACCTGTTCCGCGCCCGCGTCGTCGACGTGGCCACGGACGCGCTCGTCGTCGAGGCGACGGGGGATTCCGGCAAGATCCAGGCCCTGCTGCGCATCCTCGAGCCCTTCGGCATCAAGGAGCTCGCGCAGTCCGGCATGCTCGCGATCGGCCGGGGGTCCAAGTCCATCACCGACCGCGTCTTCAAGTCCTAACGATTCGAAAGAGAAAGAACATGGCAGAGATCTACTACGACAACGACGCCGACCTCAGCATCATCCAGGGCAAGAAGGTCGCGGTCATCGGCTACGGCTCGCAGGGGCACGCCCACGCCCAGAACCTGCGCGACTCGGGCGTCGAGGTCGTCATCGGGCTGCGCGAAGGGTCGAAGTCGATCCAGAAGGCGCAGGAGGCGGGCTTCGAGGTGAAGTCGAACGCCGAGGCCACGAAGTGGGCCGACGTGATCGTGATCCTCGCACCCGACCAGCACCAGCGCCACCTCTTCGCCGAGGACGTCGAGCCGAACCTCGCCGACGGCAAGGCGCTGCTCTTCGGCCACGGCTTCAACATCCGCTTCGGCTACATCAAGGCGCCGGCGGGCATCGACGTGATCATGGTCGCGCCGAAGGCTCCCGGCCACACCGTGCGCCGCGAGTTCGTGGCCGGCCGCGGCATCCCCGACATCATCGCGGTCGAGCAGGATGCCTCCGGCCAGGCCTGGGAGATCGCGAAGTCGTACGCCAAGGCCATCGGCGGCACGCGCGCCGGCGTGATCAAGACCACGTTCACGGAAGAGACCGAGACCGACTTGTTCGGCGAGCAGTCGGTGCTGTGCGGCGGCGTGTCGCACCTCGTGCAGTACGGCTTCGAGACGCTGACCGAGGCGGGCTACCAGCCCGAGATCGCCTACTTCGAGGTGCTGCACGAGCTGAAGCTCATTGTCGACCTGATGTGGGAGGGCGGCATCGCGAAGCAGCGCTGGTCGGTCTCCGACACGGCGGAGTACGGCGACTACGTCTCCGGCCCGCGCGTCATCGACCCCTCGGTCAAGGAGCACATGAAGGAGGTCCTCGCGGACATCCAGGACGGCACCTTCGCCACGCGCTTCATCGCCGACCAGGACGCGGGTGCCCCCGAGTTCCTGCGCCTGCGCGCCGAGGGCGAGCAGCACCCGATCGAGAAGACGGGCCGCGAGCTGCGCGCGCTGTTCGCGTGGAACACCAACAGCGACGACGACTACGTCGACGGCTCGGTCGCGCGCTAAGCACCACACCGTCTTCACCGAGAAGTGCCGTAACGGGCGATTGCTTCGGCAGAGCTCCGTTACGGCACTTCTCGTTCATCGGGTACGCAGCACTCGTGGCGAGACGCCACGCGATCAGCTCACCGGCAGCACCAGCGTGAAGGTGGTCCCTTCACCCTCGGCGCTCTCGATGTCTAGGCGGCCGCCGTGGGCCGTCGCGATCGCCCGCACGACGGTGAGGCCGAGCCCGACGCCGGGGATCGCCTGCGCCGTCGAGGCTCGGAAGAACCGCTCGGAGAGGTGCGCGACCTCATCGGCCGGGATGCCCACCCCCGTGTCGCGCACCGACAGCAGGGCATCCGTTCGCCCCGCCTGCGAGCGCACCTGCGTCGACACCGTGACCCGCCCGCCCGCGGGCGTGAACTTGATCGCGTTCGAGATCAGGTTGTCGCACGCCTGCCCGAGGCGATCGGGGTCGCCGTCGAGCAGCACGGATGCCGCGAGCGAGGCGACCAGTTCGACCTGCGCTTCCTCGGCCACCGGCTCCGCCGACTCGACCGCCTGCCGCACCACCTCGTTCAGGTCGACCCGGGTCGTCTGCAGCGTGAAGGCGCCCGCGCCCGCCTGCGCCGTCGTCAGCAGGTCGCCCACCAGGTGCCGCAGTCGGCGCGCGTTGCGCTCGGCGACGTCGACGAAGCCGCGCTGCTCGTCGCTCAGGTTCGCCCCGGTCATGCGCAGCAGCTCGAGGTAGCCGAGCACGCTCGTGAGCGGGTTGCGCAGCTCGTGCGAGACGAGGCCGAGGAACTCGTCCTTGACGCGGTCGCGCTCCTCGCCGGCCTCGCGCAGGCGCCGCGCGATCTCGTTGATGATGATCGCCGCGACGATGTAGACGAACGGGGTCAGCAGGTCACGCGCGACGTCGCCGAGCGAGACGGAGGACCCGTCGAGGTACTCCGGAAGTAACAGAGCGAAACATGTGCCGATGCCGGCGATGAGCGGATTCCACGCGCCTGGCTCGCTCGCCACCCAGATCGTCGGAATGATCAGCAGCACCCCGAACGGCGACTCCGCGCCGCCCGTCGCGAGCCGCAGCAGCGCGATCGCCACGAAGCCCGCGCAGGGGATGAGGACGCTCCAGAACGCGTCGATGCGCCGCCACGGCAGGGCGAACGACGCGATGGTCGCGACGACCTCGATGACGACGGAGGCCAGCAGCAGGCCGCCGGAGCTCACCGGCATCCGCGTCGCCAGCAGAACGACCAGGGCGACCGCGAAGGTGACGACCGTCGGGATCTGCTTGACCCACGGCGTCAGCCGCCCCGCGGTGAGTCGCAGGAACAGCGCGCGCAGCGGCCTCATGGCGTCACTCTGGCAGATTCAACGCCGGTAGGGTGGTCGCAACGCCCACTGAAGCCACCGTAGGAAAGATGCGCTCGTGACGAAACCGGTCGTGCTGATCGCCGAAGAACTGTCCCCTGCAACCGTCGAGGCGCTCGGCCCCGACTTCGAGATCCGCAAGGTGGACGGCACCGACCGACCCGCTCTGCTCGCGGCGCTCGCCGACGCGAACGCGGTGCTGATCCGCTCCGCCACGAAGATGGACGCGCAGGCGATCGCCGCCGCCCCGAAGCTGCAGGTCATCGCCCGCGCGGGCGTCGGCCTCGACAACGTCGAGATTCCCGCCGCGACCAAGGCCGGCGTCATGGTCGTCAACGCCCCGACCTCCAACATCATCTCTGCGGCCGAGCTCACCATCGGCCACATCCTGAGCCTCGCCCGCCACATCCCGGCGGCGCACGCCTCGCTCAACGCGGGGGAGTGGAAGCGCTCCAAGTACACCGGCACCGAGCTCTTCGAGAAGACCGTCGGCATCATCGGCCTCGGCCGCATCGGCACTCTGATCACCCAGCGCCTGCAGGCGTTCGGGGTCAAGGTCGTCGCCTACGACCCGTACGTGACGGCGGCGAGGGCGCAGCAGCTCGGGGTCGAGCTCCTCGACCTCGACGAGCTGTTGAAGGCATCCGACTTCATCACCATCCACATGCCGAAGACGCCCGAGACGACCGGCATGATCGCCGGCCCCCAGCTCGCGCTCATGAAGCCGACGGCCTACATCGTGAACGTCGCCCGCGGCGGCCTGATCGATGAGGCGGCCCTGGCCGAGGCGCTGCGCAACAACGTGATCGCGGGCGCGGGCCTCGACGTGTTCACGAGCGAGCCCCCGAAGGACGACGCGCTCACCTCGCTGCCGAACGTCGTCGTCACGCCGCACCTCGGCGCCTCGACCGACGAGGCGCAGGAGAAGGCGGGCGTCTCGGTCGCCCGCTCGGTGAAGCTCGCGCTCGAGGGCAACCTCGTTCCCGACGCGGTGAACGTCGCCGGCGGTGTCATCGACCCGTTCGTGCGCCCCGGCATCGCGCTCGTCGAGAAGCTCGGCCAGGTCTTCGCGGGCCTCGCGGGGAAGGAGGCGCTCACCCGCCTCGACGTCGATGTGCGCGGCGAGCTCGCGGCCTACGACGTGAGCGTCTACAAGCTCGCGGCGCTCAAGGGCTACTTCACCAACATCGTCAGCGAGAAGGTCTCGTATGTGAACGCTCCGCTGCTCGCCGAGCAGCGCGGCATCGAGGTCACCCTCACGACGGGGGACGAGTCGAAGGACTACCGCAACACGACCACCCTCAAGGGCATCCTCGCCGACGGCACCGTCGTCTCGGTCGCGGGCACCCTCTCGGGCACGAAGATGGTCGAGAAGATCATCGGGCTGAACGAGTACGAGATCGAGGTGCCGCTCGCGCACCACCACGTCGTCATGGTCTACGCCGACCGCCCCGGCATCGTCGCGGTCTATGGCAAGGCGTTCGGCGAGGCCGACATCAACATCGCGAACATGCAGATCGCGCGCGACGAAGAGGGCGGCAAGGCGCTCTCGGTGCTCACGGTCGACTCGCCGGTGCCCGCCGAGATCCTCTCGTCGGTCGCCGCGGCGATCAGCGCAGAAGAGCTGATCGAGATCGACATCACCGAGTAGGGGCCGAGCGGATGCCTGAGCAGCGGCGCTACGTCGAGGTCGACGTCTTCGGCCGCACTCCGCTGAGCGGCAACCCGGTCGCGGTGGTCGTCGACGCCGAGGGCCTCGACGACGTCGCGATGCAGCAGTTCGCGTCGTGGACGAACCTCTCCGAGACGACGTTCCTGCTGCCGCCGACCGACGCGGGCCGCGCCGGCGGTGCGGACTACCGCGTGCGCATCTTCACCCCGGGCGGCGAGCTGCCCTTCGCGGGGCACCCCACCCTCGGCACGGCGCACGCCTGGCTCGAGTCGGGTGGGGTGCCGGCGCGCGAGGGCGTCGTCGTGCAGGAGTGCGGCATCGGCCTCGTGACGCTGCGGCGCGACGAGCACGGGCTGGCGTTCGCGGCGCCAGAGCTGCTGAGGTCGGGCCCGGTCGACGAGGCGACGCTCGCCGAGGCATCCGCCGCCCTCGGCATCGATCGCACCGCGATCGTGTCATCGCAGTGGGTCGACAACGGGCCGGGCTGGTTCGCGGTCGAGCTGCCGAGCGTCGACGAGCTGCTCGCCATCGAGCCGAATCTGGCCGGCTTCGGCGAGCACGGCATCGGGGCCTTCGCGCACTACAGCCCGATGGACAACAACGGCGCAGGCGACGAGCGCCTCATCGAGGTGCGCGCGTTCATTCCGCAGATCGGCGTCGTCGAGGACCCGGTGACCGGTTCGCTCAACGCGGGTCTTGCGCGCTGGCTCGTCGAGTCGGGGCGCGTCACAGGCTCGTACGTCGCCGGGCAGGGCCACGCGCTCGGCCGCGACGGCCTCGTGCACGTGACGGTCGACGGCTCGGGCGATGACCGCACGATCTGGGTCGGCGGCCAGACGCAGACCCTGGTGACCGGAGCGCTCGCGC
The DNA here is from genome assembly GCF_057512245.1 of Gryllotalpicola sp. CP2-P1. Taxonomy (NCBI): domain Bacteria; kingdom Bacillati; phylum Actinomycetota; class Actinomycetes; order Micrococcales; family Microbacteriaceae; genus Gryllotalpicola; species Gryllotalpicola sp. CP2-P1. The sequence goes on along the minus strand of NZ_JBLRDT010000023.1, from coordinate 10,036 downwards.
TGTAGCGCTGCGCCCGACGGAAGTGCCTGGGCGACCAAATAGGCTGGGGGCATGCCCAACGCCGCGTCGCAGAACATCAAGCTCGCCGTCATTCCCGGGGATGGCATCGGCCCCGAGGTCGTCGCCGAAGCGCTGAAGGTTCTCGATGCGGTCACGGCAGACAGCGGCGTCACGTTCGACAAGACCGAGTACCGGCTGGGCGCCGGCCGCTTCCTCGAAGACGGCGAGGTTCTGCCCGCTGCCGAGTTCGACGAGATCAAGCAGGCGGATGCCATCCTGCTCGGCGCCGTCGGCGGCAAGCCCAACGACCCGCGGCTCGCGAACGCGAACATCGAGCGCGGCCTGCTGCTGAAGCTGCGCTTCGAGCTCGACCACTACGTGAACCTGCGGCCGACGGTCGTCTACCCGACGGTCGAGAGCCCCCTGAAGAGTCCCGGCGAGGTCGACTTCGTCGTGGTGCGCGAGGGCACAGAAGGTCCCTACGTGGGCAACGGCGGCAGCATCCGCATCGGCACGCCGCACGAGGTTGCGAACGAAGTGAGCGTCAACACCGCCTACGGGGTCGAACGGGTCGTCCGGTTCGCCTTCGCGCAGGCATCCGCTCGCCGTAAGAAGCTGACGCTGGTGCACAAGACCAACGTGCTCGTGTTCGCAGGCAAGCTGTGGCGCCGCATCGTCGACGAGGTGTCCGCGGAATTCCCCGACGTCGAGGTCGACTACCTGCACGTCGACGCGGCGACCATCTTCCTGGTCACCGACCCTGCTAGATTCGACGTCATCGTCACCGACAACCTCTTCGGCGACATCCTCACCGACCTGGCCGGCGCAATCAGCGGCGGCATCGGGCTGGCGGCCTCGGGCAACATCAACCCCGACGGCACGTTCCCCAGCATGTTCGAGCCCGTGCACGGCTCCGCTCCCGACATCGCGGGTCAGCAGCTCGCGGATCCGACGGCGGCCATCCTGTCCGTCGCGCTGCTGCTTTCCCACTTGGGGCTGGCGGATGCCTCGGCCAAGGTCACCGCGGCCGTGCAGCACGACCTCGCGAGCCGCTCAGGCGGTGGCACGCGCTCGACCGCTGAGATCGGTGACTCGATCGTCAGTCTGCTCAAGTAGTCGCTCATTTAAGGTTTAGTCATGTCCCTGTCGCTTCCCCTCACCGACATCTCGCCGCTGCAGTTCGCGTTCACGCCGAACCCGACGCCGAAGTCCGACGCCGAGCGCGCCGAGATCCTCGCCGCACCGGGCTTCGGCCAGTTCTTCACGGACCACATGGTCCAGATCCACTGGAGCGAGCGCGGCGGCTGGCATCGCGCCGCCGTCGAGCCGTACGCCAAGATCTCGCTCGACCCGGCCGCGGCGGTGCTGCACTACGCGCAGGAGATCTTCGAGGGTCTCAAGGCCTACCGCCACGCCGACGGGTCCGTCTGGAGCTTCCGGCCCGACCAGAACGGGCTGCGCCTGCAGCGCTCGGCGCGCCGCCTCGCGCTGCCCGAGCTGCCGCTTCCGGTCTTCCTCGACTCGCTGAAGAACCTCGTGCAGGCGGATGCCGCCTGGGTTCCAGAGGGCGGCGAGACGAGCCTCTACCTGCGCCCGTTCATGTTCGCGTCGGAGGCGTTCCTCGGGGTGCGTGCGGCGCGCAAGGTGTACTACTTCGTGATCGCCTCGCCCGCCGGCTCGTACTTCAAGGGCGGCGTGCAGCCGGTGTCGATCTGGCTGTCGACCGACTACGCGCGCGCGGGCCACGGCGGCACCGGTGCGGCGAAGACCGGCGGCAACTACGCGGCCTCGCTGCTTCCCCAGCAAGAGGCGTACGCAGAAGGCTGCGACCAGGTGCTCTTCCTGCAGGACGGCAATCTCGAAGAGCTCGGCGGCATGAACCTCGTGCTGGTCAAGAAGGACGGCACGCTCGTGACGCCGGCCTCCGACAGCATCCTCGAGGGCATCACGCGGGACTCGCTGCTGCAGCTCGCGGAAGAGCGCGGCCACGCGATCGAGCGCCGCCCCGTCTCGCTCGCCGAATGGCGCGACGGCGTCGCGAGCGGCGACATCGTCGAGGCGTTCGCGTGCGGCACGGCCGCGGTCGTGAACCCGATCGCGCGCCTCAAGGCGAAGGACTTCACCATCGAGCTGCCCGAGCTCGCCGAGGCCGACTCGCTCGCGATGTCGCTGCGCAAGGAGCTCACCGACATCCAGTACGGGCGCATCGAAGACACGCACGGCTGGCTCTACCGCCTGGACCCGGAGGGCGCACGATGAAGGTCGGCCGCTTCCAGCACGAGGGCGTTCTCAGCTACGGCATCCTCGACCCAGAAGAGCAGGAGTGGGTTCTGCTCAAGGGCGACCCCATGTTCGCCGGCTATGAGCCGACGGGCGAGCGGGTCAAGATCACCGAGGTGACCCTCGTCGCCCCCGTGATCCCGCGTTCGAAGGTCGTGGGCGTCGGCAAGAACTACCGCGACCACGTCGAGGAGATGAAGAACGTCACGGGCGGCGACGCGCCGACGGAGCCGCTGCTGTTCCTCAAGCCGAACACGGCCGTGATCGGGCCGAACGAGCCCATCGTGCTGCCCGCTGCTTCGAGCCGGGTCGAGCACGAGGGTGAGCTCGTCGTCGTCATCGGCAAGGTCGCGAAGAACGTGCCGGCCGAGAAGGCGCTCGAGTACGTCTTCGGCTACACGATCGGCAACGACGTCTCGGCGCGCGACCTGCAGGTCGCCGACGGTCAGTGGGCGCGCGCCAAGGGGTTCGACACCTTCGCGCCGCTCGGCCCCGTCATCGAGACCGAGTTCGAGCTGGCGGACGCCGCGATCCAGACGCGCGTGAACGGCGAGATCCGCCAGGACGGCAACATCTCCGATCTGATCTTCGACGTGCCGACGATCATCGCGCACGCCTCCGCGGCGTTCACGCTGCTGCCGGGCGACGTCATCATGACCGGCACGCCCGCCGGGGTCGGGCCGATCGTCGCCGGCGACACCGTCGAGGTCGAGATCGAGGGGCTCGGGATTCTGCGGAACCCGGTCAAGGGGGCCGAGCGGGCCTAGGCGATCGCCCGCACCTTCACGGCGTCGACGATCCGGGCCACATCTCGCTCGTCGTTCCACACGTGGAAGGCGACGCGCGCGTTGCCGGCCCTGCCCGAGACCGTGAGCCCGGCATCCGTCATCGCCCGCACGTCGCGCCCGCCGGGGTCCGCCCAGGTCACGATCGCCGAGCCGGTCGCGGGCAGGCCGAGCGCCGCGCGCAGCTCGTCGGCGAGCCCGACGTCATGGCTGCGCACGGCGTCGAGGTCTTCCGCCGCGAACAGCTCGAGAGACTCTGCCGCCCCGACCCACGCCTGCCAGGCGGGTGAGACGTCGAAGCGCCGCGCGTCCGTCGCGAGCGCGATGTCGGCGCCGTAGCACGAGTCGAACACGTCCTCGCCGGCGTACCACCCCGCCTGCACGGGGCGCAGTTCGGCCGCGATGCGCGGCGAGAGGGTCATGAGACTCACGCCCCGGGGCGCGCACAGCCACTTGTAGGCGTGGGTCACGGTCACGTCGGCGCGCGACGCGTCGAAGTCGAGCCAACCCGCCGCCTGGGTGAGGTCGACGAGGGTGCGGGCGCCGTGGCGCCCGGCGGCATCCAGCACGGCGTCGACGTCGGCGATGCGGCCGGTGGCCGACTGCACGAGCGAGAACGCGACGAGCCAGGTGCCCTCGGTGACGGCGTCGGCGAGCGCCTCGAGCGGCACCTCGCGCACGCTCACGCCGCGGTGCGCGTGCTGAGCGAACGGCGCCACGACCGAGCTGAAGTCGCCGCGAACACAGAGCACCTCGGCCCCGTCGGGCGCGGCGGCCGCGATCACGGATGCCTGCACGGACACCTGCGAGCCGATCGCGACGCGCGACGGGTCGACGTGCACGAGCCGGGCGAAGGCCGCGCGCCCGCGGTTCACGATGGCGTCATAGCCGCCCATGCTCGTGAGCCCCGCGGCCCAGACTTCGAGGTCGGCGCTGATGGCGCGCCGGGTCGGCGCAGGCACCAGGCCCATGGTGCAGGCGGCGAGGTACCCGCTCGTGGCGGGGAACTCGGCGCGGAGGGTGTCGATCATGTCTCCAGGCTCGGTCGAGCGAACCCATCACACAAGAACATGAGATCGATGTATTCGATAACGATGGGTTATGTAGCGGCTAGACTGGCCGCATGACACTCACGGCCGCCGCGGAACTGCCCGAGCTCGACGCGCAGACGCTGCGCATCGTCGGTGCGATCGCCGAGCATGGCTCGATCACGGCGGCGGCCGAGGCGCTCGGCTACAGCCAGCCCGCGGTCAGCCAGCACCTGCGCCGCGCCGAGCAGAGGCTCGGCCTTCCGCTGGCCGAGCGCGTGGGCCGCTCGGTGCGCCTCACCGAGGCCGGCGAGGTGCTCGCCCGGCACGCGCGCACCATCACGAACGCGTTCGACGCGGCGGCGGGCGAGCTCGCCGAGCTGAGCGGGCTGCGCGCGGGCCGGGTGCGACTCGCGGGCTTCCCGACGGCGTCGTCGACCGTCGTGCCGAAGCTCGTGAAGGAACTGGCGGCGACGCATCCCGGCCTCTCGGTCAGCTACCTCGAAGCCGAGCCGCCCGAGGCCGTCGAGGCCGTGCGCTCGGGAGCCGTCGATGTCGCGATCACATTCAGCTACCCCGGCGACCGGGTCGACCCCCACCAGGAGAGCGCGCAGGGGCTGACGGTCGACTCGCTCTGGCAGGACGAGATGCTCGTCGCCCTGCCCGCGGCCCACCCGGCGGCGGTGCACGACCGGGTGCCGATGAGCGAGCTGGCGGGCGAGACCTGGATCGCGGGCTGCCCCCGCTGCCGCGGCCACCTGCTGCAGGTCACCGAGTCGGCGGGCTTCGCCCCCACGATCGCGTACGAGACCGACAACTTCTCGGCCGTTCTCGGCATGGCGGATGCCGGCATCGGCATCGCCCTCGTCCCGACGCTGGCCCTCGCCTCCACGCGCGTGCCCGACGGCATCGTGCTGCGCTCGACCGCCAAGGGCGACTCGCGCACGATCCACGTCGTCACGACCGAGGGCGCGGGCCGGGTGCCCGCTGTCGCGGCCACGCTAGAGACCCTGCACGCCCTCGACCTCGCACGCCTCGATCTCGCGGAAGCCCCAGCCCCGGCTCGGTAAGCTTTCAGGCGTATGTCTGACTCACGCGCGTACCCGTTCTCCACCGCAACCGGCGCCGAAGTGCGGGTGCGGTTCTGCCCCTCGCCGACCGGAACCCCGCACGTGGGTCTCATCCGCACAGCCCTGTTCAACTGGGCGTATGCGCGGCACACCGGCGGCAAGCTGATCTTCCGCATCGAAGACACCGACGCCGCCCGCGACAGCGAAGAGAGCTTCGAGCAGATCCTCGACGGGCTCTCGTGGCTCGGCATCGACTGGGACGAGGGCGTCAATGTCGGCGGCCCCCACGCGCCGTACCGGCAGTCGCAGCGCTATGACATCTACCGCGACGTGGTCGCGAAGCTGCTGGCATCCGGCCATGCCTACGAGTCGTTCTCGACGGCCGAGGAGATCGACGCGCGCAACGCCGCGAACGGCCGGCCCAAAGAGCAGGGCTACGACAACTTCGACCGCGACCTCACCGATGAGCAGAAGGCGGCGTTCCGCGCCGAGGGCCGCGAGCCGGCCATCCGGCTGCGGGTGCCCGACGAGGACACCGCCTTCGACGACCTGATCCGCGGCGAGATCACGTTCCCGGCGGGCACGAACAGCGACTTCGTCATCGTGCGGCCCAACGGGCATCCGCTCTACACGCTCGTGAACCCCGTCGACGACGCGATCATGCAGATCACGCACGTGCTGCGCGGCGAGGATCTGCTGCCCTCCACCGGGCGCCAGATCGCGCTCTACCGCGCACTCATCGATCTCGGCATCACGACCTTCATCCCGCGCTTCGGTCACATGCCGAGCGTGCTCGGCGAGGGCAACAAGAAGCTCTCGAAGCGCGACCCGCAGTCGAACCTGTTCCACCATCGCGACCGGGGATTCATCCCAGAGGGGCTCGACAACTACCTGGCGCTGCTCGGCTGGGGCTACTCCGCCGATCGCGACGTGTTCTCGATGGCCGAGCTGGTCGAGAAGTTCGACATCGTCGACGTGAACCCCAACCCGGCGCGCTTCGACCAGAAGAAGGCCGAGTCGATCAACGGCGACCACATCCGCCTGCTCGACGTCGCCGACTTCGCCGAGCGCACGATCCCGTATCTGCAGGCGGCCGGCGTGTTCGGCGAGGTCGTGACGGATGCCGAGCGCGAGGTGCTGCTCAAGGCGGCGCCCCTCGTGCAGGAGCGCGTGCAGCTCCTCGGCGAGACGCCCGGCATGCTCGGCTTCCTCTTCACCGACGCCGCGTCCCTCGGCTATGACGACGACGCGCTGGCAACGCTCACGGATGTCGCACCGACGGTGCTGAAGGCCTCGATCGCCGCCCTCGAGCCGCTCGAGAGGTGGGAGACCGCGGCCATCGAGGACGCGCTGCGCGCCGAGCTGATCGAGAACCTCGGCCTCAAGCCGCGTGTCGCCTTCGGGCCGCTGCGGGTTGCGGCATCCGGTCGCCGCGTCTCGCCGCCGCTCTTCGAATCGTTCGAGATCCTCGGCAAGGGGGAGACGCTGGCCCGTCTCACGAAGCTCGATGACCGACTCGCAGCCTGACGTCGTCATCATCGGGGCGGGTCCGGCGGGGCTCACCGCCGGTCTCAACCTCGTGCGGGCGCGGCGCAGCGTGCTCATGGTCGACACCAATCGACCCAGGCACGCGCCGACACTGCGCTCGCACGGCACGCTCGGCCTCGACGGGATCCCGCCGCTCGAGCTGCGGAAAATCGGGCGCGAGCAGTTCCTCGCCTACCCGGGCGCGGCGCACACGAACGGACGGGTCGAGGCGGTTGGCGCCGACCTGACCGTGACCGTCTCGGGGCTGCGCGGCGACCCCGACCTCGAGCTGCGACCGCGGGCGGTGCTCGTCGCCACGGGGCTGAGCGAGGTGCTGCCCGACGTCGAGAACCTGCGCGCCTACTACGGCACGGCATTGCACTCGTGCATCGAGTGCGACGCGTACGAGAAGAGCGGGCAGGCGCTCGCGCTGATCGGCAGCGGCCCCGACCTCGCCGCGCGTGCGCTCGAGATCGCGCACTGGGCGCCCGATCTGATCGTGTTCGCCCCGGCCCTCGGCGGCGACGACGAGGAGCGGCTCACGGCGGCGGGCATCCGCGTCGAGCGCGAGCCCGTCGCGGCGATCGAGGGCGAGAAGGCGGTGATGACGGGCGTGCGGCTCGCGTCCGGCCGCGTCGTCGCGCGCGACGCCGGCTTCGTGCGACCCGAGTGGATTCCGCAGGCCTCGTTCCTCGCCGAAGCGGATGCCGCACGCGACGAGCTCGGCCGCCTCGTGGTCGACGCTCGGTTCCGCACCACGGTGCCGGGGCTCTACGCAGCAGGCGATGTCACGGCCCGCGAGCCGATGCAGATCGCGGTCGCCGCGGGGGAGGGCGCCGTGGTCGCGCGCACCATCCATCTCGACCTGCTCGGGGGGCCCGCCCAGGGCGTGCCCGATTTCAGAGACGGCGGCTCCATCGGGTAAAGTGTTCTCTTGTGCCCGAGCTTCGGTTCTGGCCATTGGGGTATGGTGTAATTGGCAACACGGCTGATTCTGGTTCAGTTGTTCTTGGTTCGAGTCCAGGTACCCCAGCACCGGTTGCGACCGAGTGAAAGACCCGCTTTCGAGCGGGTCTTTTCGTTTGTGGTGGGGAACTTCGTCAGGGTCCGTCGTCTGGGCTTTGACGTGCCAGTTGCCGCGTTCCTGTAGCTTTGCGCCATGAGCGTGCGCGCGATCGTCGCCACCATCGGTGTGGTGTTGGTCACGGCGTATGCGGCTCTGATGGCCGTGGATGCGCTGGTGCTGTACCCGTTGGCCGCCGTTCCGGGCCATTCGCTGTCGCAGATCTATGACGGGCTCGCGCGAGCTGACATGAACGTCGCGCTCGACATCACGGCCGATCTCGTGATGGCCGGAATCGGCGTCGTCCTGGCGATCCTCGCGATCACAATCGGCCTGCGTGGCGGGATCACGGCGCCCGCGCTGGCGTCGACTCTGCTCGGGATCCTCGCCGCGGGCGCCATTCCCGCCTGGTACAGCGGCGTCTTCCTCGGCATGGATATCGCGGATACGTTCGCACCGGGCGACGACGCTCAGACTGTCTGGCCCCATGTGCTCTTCGTGACGAGCCTGGCCGCGCTGGTCGCCGTTCCCGTGACCGCGATCATCACAGCCCGCAGGCGCCGAGTGCGCGCGGTTGCGGCGTGAGATACGACGTCAGGCTTCGGCTGATGACGAACGTCGCCTCCTGACGAGCCGTACCACCACCGTCGCGATGACGGCTACGAGCCCGGCCATCACGAGACCCAGGCCGACACGTTCGAGGACGAGGAACGCAGGGACGCCGCCGGCGACGAATGCCCAGTCGGCAGGCGGGGAGCTGGTGTATTGCACAGAACCCCGAGGAATGGTCCACTCCGACGCCTCGTAGATCACGCCGCCGCCGATTGCGACCACCCCGCCCACGAGCGCGACCCACCAGCGCTGGAACCAGCGCGAGAAGCGGGGGCCATCGTCGGTCATGCAACCAACGTAGCCCCCGCGCCCCGCGTCCTGAAGCCTCAGCCGCCCGAGGGGTTCTCGACAGGCTGGTCGTCTTCGTCGGTGCCCGTGTCGGGGTCGACCTTGTCGGGATTCGCACCCGAGTCCGGCGAGCCGCCCGACGCCGTGTCCGCATCGGTCGAGCCGCTGTTCGGCGCACCCTGGATGTTCTGGTCGTCGTCGGAGTTCTGCTCGTTGTAGCTGCGCTGATCGCTCATGGCTCAGCGGTACCCGGCACCGATTCAGTGAAACGGACAACGAGCGGATGCCTGCACCAGCCCGCCGGAGCGCGGCTTCGTCGGCAGGCGCCGGCGGTTCACATCGAGCCCCTCGTCGAGGATCACGACGCGCGGGTCGCTCAGCGCCGCGATCGCCGTCGAGAGCCCGGCGATCGCGAGCTTCTCGCCGGGGCAGCGGTGGCCGCTGCGGACATCCGCCCCGCCGTGCGGAATGAACGTCTCGATGGACTCGTAGTCGGCGGCGCCCTCGAATCGCGCGGGGTCGAACTCGGCGGCACGCGGCCACGAGCGGTCGTCGGTGTCGGTGCCGAGGATGTCGATGAGCACGCGGTGCCCGGCGGGAAGGCGCTCGCCGTCGAGCTCGATGTCGGCCGTCGCCCAACCGGGAAGCATCGGGACGAACGGGGCGGTGCGCCGCACCTCCTGCGCGAACGCGCGCGCGAGCGGCCCACCCGTGAGCGACCCACGCGATGCGGTCTCTGCGGCGATGCGCGCGCGCCAGTCCGGGCGGTCGTGCAGCTCCTTCGCCGCGAACGCGACGAACCGCGCGACGGCGATCATCGGGCGGATGCTGTTCTGCAGCTCGATGCCCGCGAGCCGTGCAGGCAGCAGTCGCCCGTTCTCATCGCGATGGCTCGCCCACTCGTGCAGCGCCGTGCCCTCGGCGGCGTCGAGCGACCCGGCCCGCACGGCCTCGATCAGCCGCTGCGCGTGCCGGTCGGACCACCGCCGGTTGGCTGCGGCGAGCAGGTACACGGGGGAGTACGGCGAGCCGAAGCCGTCGACGATCTGCGCGAGGCGCGCCGCCCACCGCGTCTTGGCCGCCGGCGTCCCGGGCAGCCCGGCCCACTGCATGCTCGCCCGGCCGAAGGCGCCGACCGCCGCATCGTATGCGCTGCGCCGACTCCCGTCGGCCCACGCGGCGAGAGCATCGGCCCACTCCCGCTCGAGCAGAGGTGTCATGCGCTCGACCTGCTCGTCCTCATACGCGACCTCGACGAACGCGGCCTTGCGGTGCCGGTGCGCAGCGCCGTCGAGGCTGTGCACCGAGCCGTTCCCGAAGAGCGTCTGCTGCACCACGGCCGGCATCGCGCCGTGGCGCCGGATGCGCTCGCCGTCGTAGAAC
>NZ_JBLRDT010000228.1:0-3777 GCF_057512245.1 Gryllotalpicola sp. CP2-P1 | reverse complement strand
TGCCGGCGGCCGTCGCGCCGACGAAGAACAGCCCAGGGGCCGAGGACTCGAAGTGCCGGTTCAGCTCGGGCATCTCGCCGACGCGGGCGAGGCCGCGGGCGAGGCGCTGGTCGAGGAACGGGATGCGGTCGAGGCTCGCCTGGTAGCCCGTCGCGCAGATCACGTGGTCGAACTCGCGCCACTCGTGCTCGCCGTCTGGCCCGCTCAGTTCGAGCGCAATGGACGCCTCGCCGTGGCGGGCGCCGTGCAGCGTGACGCCGGTGCGCACCTCGGCTCCGCCCATCACGGTGTCGCGCAGCCACCACGGCGAGACCGGGCCCAGGTGATTGCGGACGATGCGCAGGCGCAGCTCGGGCGGCAGGGCGCGGAAGACGTCGGGAGCGTCCTCGCACAGCTTGTTGCGCCAGCCCGGGCCGAGCCCCGTCGACGGGTTGCGCAGGCGCTCGGCCCAGCTCGGGCGCTGAGCGTCGGGGTCGGGCGCCGCCCAGAACGGAATGCTGCCCCGCCGGGCGAGCAGGGTGGACTGGGCGCCGGCGTCGACCAGCGCCGCTGTCACTTCGACCGCGGAAGAGCCGGCGCCGATCACGGCGACCCGGGCGCCGGCGAAGCGGTCGAAGGTGCGGTGATCGCCCGAGTGGCTCACGCGGTCGCTCGGCCCGGCGAGCACGGCCGGCGTGTGGGCGAAGTGGGTGATGCCGACTGCAACGATGACGCGGCGAGCCGTCTGGCGCTCGCCGTCCTCGAGCACCAGCTCGTAGCCGTCCGACGTCGGCGTGAGCAGCGTCACCATGCGCTCGTCCAGATCCGGCACGAGTTCGTCGCGGAATGCGAGGCCGTAGTCGCAGAAGCGCGCGAGGGGAACGCGCGGTTCGCGATCGCCGTAGGGCGCCCCGACGCGGGCGCTGTACTCGCCGAGCGTCCAGCCCGGAACGCCCGCGGTCAGGCTGGAGGCGAAGGGGTCCGACTTGAGGAGCATGTCGGCGGGCATCCGCTCGCGCCAGGTCGCCATCGGCGGCCCGAAGGTGCGGGCATCCGCACCGCGCTGGGCGAGCTGCGCTGCGACCGAGAGTCCATACGGACCCGCGCCGATGACGGCGATGTCACTATGCATGGGAACAAGTGAGGATTACTCTGGGCGAATCCGACAGTCCCTCCAAGGGGGGTATGAGGGATTCTCAGTTCTCCGGATACGGTGACGGCATCACGCTTCCCGACCGAGAGGCCCCATCCCATGGCTTCGGACAGCACCGTGTCCCCGACCTGCCGCCTGTGCGGCGCCGACCTGACCGAGACCTTCGTCGACCTCGGCATGTCGCCGCCCTGCGAGGACTTCCTGACGGCTGACCGGCTCGACGCGGCCGAGAAGTTCTACCCGTTGCACGTGCGCATCTGCGCCGACTGCCTGCTCGTGCAGCTGCCCGCCTACGTCGACCCCGAGGACGTCTTCGTCGAGTACGCCTACTTCTCGGGCTTCTCCGACAGCTGGGTGAGCCACGCCAAGCGCTACGCCGACGCCATGATCGAGAAGCTCGGCCTCGGCCCGGACAGCCTGGTGACCGAGGCCGCCAGCAACGACGGCTATCTGCTGCAGCACTTCCGCGCGGCAGGCATCGCCGTTCTCGGCATCGAGCCGGCGGCCAACATCGGCGTCGTGGCGCGCGAGCGCGGCATCCGCACGGAATCGGTGTTCCTCGGCGAGCGGACGGGCAGTGAGCTGGCGGCCCGCTACGGGCGCGCCGACCTGGTCGCGGCGAACAACGTGTTCGCCCACATCCCCGACCTCATCGACTTCACCAAGGGCCTGCGCGCCCTCGTCAAGGACGACGGCTGGGTGACGATCGAGGTGCAGTACCTGCGCCGGCTGATCGAGCGCAACCAGTACGACACGATCTACCACGAGCACTTCCAGTACTACACGGCGCTCACGATCTCGCGGGCGCTGCGCACGGGCGGCCTCGAACTGGTCGACATCGAGGAGCTCCCGACCCACGGCGGCTCGATCCGCGCCTACGCGCGGCCCCGCGAGGTCGCGGGAACACCGAGCGACGCCGTCGTGCGCCTTCTCGCCGAAGAGGCCGAGGCCGGCCTCGACACCGTGTTCGGGCACGCGGGCTTCGCCTACTCCGTCTCGCGCATCCGCAACGACGTGCTCGACTTCCTCATCACCGCCGCGCGCGAGGGCAAGACGGTCGCGGGCTACGGGGCACCCGGAAAGGGCAACACGCTGCTCAACCACTGCGGCGTGCGCGCCGACCTGCTGCAGTACACGGTCGACCGCAACCCCTACAAGCACGGCCGCTACCTGCCCGGCACGCACATCCCCGTCTTCGCGCCCGAGCGGCTCGCCGAGACGAAGCCCGACTACGTCTTCGTCCTGCCCTGGAACCTGCGCGCCGAGCTGAGCGAGCAGCTCGCCTACGTCGCCGAGTGGGGCGGCAAGCTCGTCTTCCCCATCCCCTCGCTCGAGATCGTCGACCCGGCCGCCGCGCCGATCGCCGCCTACTGAAAGAAGACGCCATGCGTGTACTCGTCACCGGCAGCGAGGGCTACCTCGGCACCGTCATGACGCAGGTGCTGCGGAACGCCGGGCACGACGTGGTCGGGCTCGACACCGGCTTCTTCGCCGACTGCGTGCTCGGCCCGGCGCCGGACGACCCGCCAACCATTCGGGCAGACATCCGCGACATCACGCCAGAGCACCTCGTCGACGTCGACGCGGTCGCGCACCTCGCCGCGCTCTCGAACGACCCGCTCGGCAACCTCGCCCCGCAGCTCACCTACGACATCAACCATCTGGCCAGCGTGCGGCTCGCCCGCGCGGCGAAGGAAGCCGGCGTGCGCCGCTTCCTGTATGCGTCCACCTGCAGCGTGTACGGCACCTCGGGCGGCGACGTGCTCGTCAATGAGGATGCCCCGCTCGCGCCCGTCACGCCGTATGCCGAGAGCAAGGTGCGCGTCGAAGCCGATCTGGATGCCCTCGCCGACGCCGACTTCGAGCCGGTGTACCTGCGCAACGCCACCGCCTTCGGCTTTTCGCCGCGGCTGCGCGGCGACATCGTGCTCAACGACCTCGTCGCCTCTGCCTACCTAACGGGCACCGTGCTGGTGCTTTCGGACGGCACGCCGTGGCGCCCCTTGGCTCACGCACAGGACATCGCCGCAGCCTTCCTCGCGTGCCTCACCGCGCCCGCGGAATCCGTCTCCAACCAGGCGTTCAACGTCGGCCTCAGCGCGAACAACCTGCGCGTGAGCGACATCGCCGCGATCGTGGCAGACGTCGTCCCCGGCTCTAAGCTGAGGATCACGGGCGAGGCGGGCAACGACCCGCGCTCGTACCGGGTCGACTTCAGCAAGATCGCCCGCCTCGTGCCGGAGTTCGAGGCGAGCTGGACCATTCGGCGCGGCGCGGCAGAGCTGTTCCAGAAGTACGCGGAGTACGGGCTTGTGGAGGACGTCTACCGCGCGAAGTTCAAGCGGCTGCCCTGGCTCGCCGGCCTGCAGCGCGAGGGGCGCCTCAGCGACGACATGCGGTGGACGACCGTCAATGCGTGAGCGGCTCGACCTCGCGGGGCACGGGGTCCACGATGACCCACCTGGCGCCGGATTCCTCGACGCCGGGCAGCGCCGCGCGCACTTCGGGCAGCAGGTCCGAGACGAAGAGCAGAACGCGGTCGGGGCGCCGCTCGAGCAGCTCGTCGGGGCTGACGATGGGAATCCGCGTCACGGGCATCGCCCTGCCGTGCTTGGCGCTCGACGCGTCGGCGATGACGGCGACGT
>NZ_JBLRDT010000227.1:0-3795 GCF_057512245.1 Gryllotalpicola sp. CP2-P1 | reverse complement strand
CCTTGCGCGCCCCGCCGATCTCTTCGCTCTTGTTGACGCGCACGGTCGACTGCTCGGCCTGGTGGCGCGGCTTCATGTGCAGGTAGTACGTCGTCTTCACGCCGCGCTTCCAGGCCTCGGAGTAGATGTCGACCATGTCAGAGAGGTCGCGCGTCTCGAGGTACATGTTGCGGCTGATCGCCTGGTCGATCCACTTCTGGGCGCGGGCCGCGACCTCGAGGAATGCGATCGGCGAGAGCTGGAAGCTCGTCTTGTAGACGCGCTTGATCTCGTCGGGGATCGCCGCGATGCCCTGGATGTCGCCCTGGCTGCGCAGCACCTGCTCGCGCACCTGCTCCCACAGGCCCTTCTCCTGAAGGGCGGCGACCAGGTTGCGGTTCACCTCGAGGAACTTGCCGTTCGAGGTCGCACGGCTGAAGATCTGCGAGAACTGCGGGTCGAAGCCGGGCGTGGTGCCGGCGACGAGGCCGATCGACGCGGTCGGCGCGACGGCCATGAGGGTCGCGTTGCGCACGCCGCCCTTGACGCGCTCGCGCAGCGAGTCCCAGTCGAGGGTGGTGCGGCGGCTGACGTCGATCGGCACACCACGATCCTTCTCGGTCAGGTCGAGGGTGTCATAGGGCACAAGGCCCTGGCTCCACCGCGAACCGGCGAAGTTCGGGTACGCGCCGCGCTCGGCGGCGAGGTCGACGGATTCCTCGATCGCGTAGTACGAGATGCGCTCGGCGACCTCGTCGATCAGGTCGTATGCCTCTTCCGAGTCATACGGCAGGCCGAGCTTCTCGACCACGTCGGTGTAGCCCATCATGCCCAAGCCGATGGCGCGGTTGTTGAGGTTGGCGTTGTCGGCCTCGGGCACCGACGACATCGTGATGTCGATCAGGTTGTCGAGCTGGCGCACGGCGAGGCGCACCGAGCGCTTGATCGACTCCCAGTCGAAGGTGCCGTCGGCGCGCAGGTGGCGCGGCAGGTTGATCGACGCGAGGTTGCAGACGGCGATGTTGTCGATGTCCTGCGGAAGGCAGATCTCGGTGCAGAGGTTCGACAGGTGGATCGTGCCCGTGTTGTTGTTCAGGGCACGGTTGTTGATCGTGTCCTTCCAGGTCAGCCACGGGTGCGCCGTGGTCTGCAGGCTCATCAGGATGTCCTTGAACTGCTGGCGGGCGGGCAGCTTCTTGAACATGCGCAGGCGGCCGGCCTCGGCCTCGGCGGCGTAGAACGCGTAGCGCTCGGAGAACGCCTTGCCGTAGAGCTCGTTGAGGTCGCCGACCTCGAGCGGGTCGAAGAGGTACCACGGCTCGTCGTTCTGCACGCGCTTCATGAACTCGTCGGAGATCCACACGGCGGTGTTCGCGGTGCGGGTGCGGCGGTAGGGGTCGCCCGAGTTCTGGCGAAGGTCGAGGAAGTCGGGGAAGTCGAGGTGCCAGTTCTCCATGTAGAAGGCGAGGGCGCCGAACTTCTTGCCGCCGCGGCTGACCGCGCGCAGCACCGAGTCGATGGTGTGCATGAACGGGATGGGGCCGGTCGAGACGGTGTTGTTCGAGCGGATCGGCGAGCCCTGCGAGCGCAGCTTGGTGACCGACAGGCCGATGCCGCCGGTGCCCTTCGTGATCCACATGACGTCGCGCACCGACTTGGCGATGTGCTCGATGTCGTCGTGCATCTCCATCACGAAGCAGTTCGAGAGCTGCGGGAACTTGGTGCCGGCGTTGACGAGCGTCGAGCCTGCGGCGAGGTAGTCGAGGCGCGACATCGTCTCGTAGAACTCGAGGGCGATGGCGGTCGGGTCGGCCTCGTTGAGCGAGAGGCCCATCGCGATGCGCATCCAGAAGTACTGCGGCACCTCGAGCGGCTCGCCGTTGCGGGCTTTGATGCCGTAGCGGTTGTTCAGCGTGACGAGGCCGATGTAGCGCAGCAGCTGGTCGTTCGCCGGCTCGAGCGCCGCCGCCAGGCGGTCGAGGTCGAAGAGCTGCGGGAAGCGGGGGTCGAGCAGCTGCTCGGCGACACCGCGCTCGACATAGGCGCGGAACTGCTCCTGGTGCTTCTGCTTCAGCTCGGCATCCGTGGCGTAATCGCCGAGCACCCGCTTGTAGATCGTCTTCAGCAGCAGGCGCGCGGCGACGGTGTCGAACGCCGGGTCGTCCTTGACGTTCTGCAGGGCGACCTGGATGACCGCCTCGTCGAGCTGCTGCGTGGTGATGCCGTCGAACAGCGTGAGCTCGAGCTCGCTCGCGATCTGCGTCACCCAGGTGATGTTCTCGTCGAGGCCTTCCGCGGCCTTCTCGATGGCGAGGTTGATCTTGTTCGCGTCATACGGCTCGCGCGTTCCATCGCGCTTGACAACGGTGATTGCCACGACTGTTTCTCCTTCGTTCCCCTGTGTTCTGCGCTGTTTTTCGCCACCGGTTGGGCTGCAGTTCCCCGAACAGCTTGATCACTATATAGCGGGGCGCCCGTTCCCCCTTGCCCCTACATCTAGTGGGCGTGTCGTCCACAAATGTGCATAACTTCTGCCCGTTTTCCACAGCCTAAGCGGCACCACCGACATCGCGGCGCGCGCCGGGTCAGGCCGCCGCGATCGATAGACTGGGCAGACCGTGAGCGCGTATTCGAGTGTCCTGAAGACGCCGGGCGTCGCCCGGATCATCGCCGCGCAGCTGACGGCGCGCTTCCCCTCCGGAATGCTGTCGCTCGGCATGCTGCTCCACGTCGAGCAGGTGCACGACAGCTACGGCTCCGCGGGTCTCGTGCTCGCGGGCGGGGCCGTCGGCCAGGCCGTCGCCGGGCCGCTCACCAGCCGCCTGATGGGCCGGCTGGGCATCCGCCCCGTTCTCGCCGTCACGACGGCGCTCTGCGCCGCAGCGATCCTCACGATCGCGTTCGTGACCATGTCGATCCCGCTCACGATCCTGGTCGCATTCGTCTCGGGGCTCGCGACGCCCCCGGTGCAGCCGGCGGTGCGCACGATCTACCCGAAGCTCGTGACCTCGCAGCTGCTCACCCCGCTGTTCTCGCTCGACGCCTCCGCACAGGAGATCATCTGGATCGCCGGCCCCGTCGTCGTCACCTTCGTCGCGACGCAGGTCTCGACCGTGCTCGCGCTGGTGCTGTGCGCGTTCTTCATGGTGTTCGGCGGCCTGTGGTTCATCCTGTCGCCCGAGCTCGGGCGCGTGCGCATTCCTCGCTCGAAGCGCCGCTTCGGCGTCGTGCTGACCCGGCCCACCGTCATCATCTCGACCTTCGTCGGCCTGCTGCTGATCGGCTCGTGCTCGGCCGTCGAGGCGGGCGTCGTGGCGAATTTCCAGGGCACCGGGGCGGATGCCTCTGCCCACGGCTACGAGTCGGGGGTCGTGCTCGCGATCTGGTCTCTCGGCTCGCTGCTCGGCGGCATCACCTTCGGCCATCTGCCGCTCTCGCCCTGGTCCCTCGCGCGGCGCATGCTGCTGATGTTCGCAGGCGTCGCGCTCGCGAGCATCTGGCTGAACGTCTGGTGGATGGTCCCGGCACTGCTGATCTCCGGCGCCGGCATCGCGCCCGCGCTCGCGGCCATGTTCGCCATGACCTCGTCGTCGGTGAAGTTCAGCGACACGGCAGAGGCCTTCGGGTGGATCGGCACCGGCCAGCTGATCGGCGCCGGCATCGGCTCGGCGATCGCGGGCTCGGTCATCGACTCGAACGGCCCGCAGTGGGCGTTCTTCGTGTCGGGGGCCTTCGCGCTCGTCGGCGTGATCGTGCCCGCGCTCGCGGTGCGCAAGCTGCCCGACCTGCGGGGCCGCGACTCGAGCCCCATCCCCG
>NZ_JBLRDT010000226.1:0-3802 GCF_057512245.1 Gryllotalpicola sp. CP2-P1 | reverse complement strand
GGTCTCAGCGGCAACGGCCGATACGGAGGGGGCGAGTGCGGCCCAGCGGTTCAGCACCTGAACGGGAATCTCGCTGGTCTGCGGAACCGCGTTCTGCGCGCGCAGCGCGGTGACCTCGGAGGGGGCGATCTCACCGGCATCGGCCAGGTCGGCGATCAGAGCATCGAATGCATCGAGAGACGCGTCGATCCTCCGTCTCGCCATAGCTCTACTCCCTTTGCCGTCGGGGCGTTACGGCCCGCCTTGCTCAGTCCCCCGAAGTGCCGACCCGGAAGTCGACCTGGCGAACCTATCAGACCGACCGCGGCGGGCCGTACGGGACCCTCCCAGATTTGGGGGGATGCCCAACAATCGGGCTCAGTCGTTGAGGATCCGGGTGAAGTGATAGCCGATCCCCGACCACTTGCTGACCGGCTCGATCTGCACGTTGCGCCCCGGCTCTGGCGCCGCGACGAGCAGGCCGTTGCCGAGGTACATGCCGACGTGGGCCTCGTCGTCGAAGACGACGAGGTCGCCCGGCTTCGCCTGATCGGCACTGATGACACGCCCCGCGGCGTCCTGGTTCGGCACATAGTGCACCAGGTTGATGCCCACCGTGGCATAGGCGGCCATCGTGAGGCCCGAGCAGTCGATGCCCGAGTGGCTCGCGCCGCCCAGCACATACGGCGTGCCGAGGTACGCGAGCGCCGCGCCGACGATCTTGAGCCGCTGGCCGGGGGTCGCGCCGAGAGCGGACGACGTCGAGGCGAGCGTCGCGGCGTCGGTCTGAGGCGCCGCCTTCTGCAGCAGCTGCGGCACGTTCGGCGCGACCGCCGAGTAGCTCTCTTCGACGATCTTCGGCGCGGGGATCTTGTCGGAGACGTCGAGCGACTGCAGGTCGATCGTGGAGGTCGGGGACCCGTCGAGCGCGGTCGACGTCGTCGCGGCGGTGACGGATGCCGCGCTGAGGGACGCCGCAGCAGCGGCCGTCACAGGCGCGGCGCCCGCGTTCAGGGTCGCGGCATGGGCGGGAACGGCGATGGCGAGGCATCCGGTGATCGCGAGAGTCGTACCGGCGAGCAGGCGTGCTGAGCGCCTGCGCAGCCAGCCGTGGGACTGGTGGGAGGGCAGGGTGGGGCGCATGTCGTTTTCGGGTCTCGTCGTGGGCGCAGGGGGGCGACGCCACGAGGGCTTTCGGGTCGGGAGGGGAACTCGGTCGTTCTCAGCCGCACACACGCCGACCGGAAGGGGGACCGGGGCGGGGCGTCGAGCTGAGAGCCCCGCCGTCGGGGCCGCCCGGAACTCTATGCACGCGGACTGGGCCGAAAGTCCCAGGGTGAACAGGTCGTGCGCACGTGTTGCCTCATGCACCACGTTTGATGCGTTGCGATCGTGGGGATTCCCCGAGGATTCCAAGCTTGCGGGTTGCAGGCAGTGGGGCATCCCCTGTTGGATATGGGCAGTGACCTGCACAAATGGGCGTGCACGTCGACGTGGGGACGCGCGTGGCGATCAACCGCCCTGACGGCCGGGGAACGATCGACGGGGGGGAATCTGGCATGGAACTGAGAATTGACGCCACAAATCCTGCGCCCGCCTCGGAGCAGGTGCGAACCCAGCTTCTCGCGGGGGTTCGCGAAGGCTCACTGCCGCCGGGCGCCAAGCTTCCCACCGTCCGCCAGCTGGCAGATCAACTCGGTATCGCGGTCAACACGGTCGCACGCGCCTACCGCCTTCTCGAAGAAGACGGCATCGTCGAGACCTTCGGCCGCCGCGGCTCGTTCATCGCGAATCAGGGCGACGCGATCCAGCAGCAGCTGCAGGCCGCGGCGACGCAGTTCGCCCGCAAGGCGGCGAGCCTCGGCGTCAGCGCGAAGGACGCGCAGCGGGTCGTCGTCGCGGCGATCAACGGCGAGCTCGGCTAGATCACCGCATCGGTCAGGTCGACGATCGCCCCGTAGCGGTGGTTCGTGATCGAGATCGCCTGCTCACGGAAGAACGGGAGCAGCTCGACGCGGCCCGACGCCGTGACGGGGGCGTCGTAGATGGCGACCTCGGGGTCGCCGCGCAGAGCACGCGAGGCCGTGAGTCCGTTCCCGCCGATGAGGCGGATGCGGTGGATCGGCTTGGGGGGCGTCGCCGGGCCCCCGACCTCGATCGTCTCGGGCCGGAAGGTGAGCCGCGCGTGCCAGGCGTCATCGTCTTCGACCTTCACCGGAACACTGTGCGCCTCGAGCCACGCGGCGACGCCCGCGGGCAGCAAGACGTGGGTCGAGACATCGAATCGCGCGCGCGACACGGATGCCGCCGCGAGCACGCGCAGCAGCTCGGGCAGCGTTCCGCCGGGCCCGAGGCGGATGCTGACCGGAACGGGGCGGTAGCGGAACAGATTGCGCTCGGACCGCAGCCCTGAGGCATCCGTCACCCGCCCGTACTCGGTCGCGTACGCGATCGCATCGGACAGGGCCGAGCGGCGCACGAGGTCGAAGTCCTCGTAGGACAGCTCGGACTGGGCGAGCTCGATCAGCTGCTGCACATCGTGGCCCAGCCCCCGCAGGTGCAGGCTGTTGCTCTGCTCGCCGGGCACGCTCACCCAGGTCCCGAGCGGGAACAGGGTGTTCGGGCCGCCTGCCTTCACGGTCGGGCCGACGGCGGACTTCTTCCACCCGCCGAACGACTGCCGCTGCACGATCGCGCCCGTGATGTGCCGGTTCACGTAGAGATTTCCCGCCTCGACGGCGCCGAGCCACTGCCGGATCTCACGGGCGTCGAGCGAGTGCAGGCCCGCCGTCAGCCCGTAGTCGACGGCGTTCTGCAGCGCAATCGCCTCGGCCAGGGTGCGGGCGCGCATGACGCCGAGCACCGGGCCGAAGAACTCGGTCAGATGCGTGCGGCTGCCCGGCTCGACCCCGGTCTTGATGCCGGGCGACCACAGCCGGCCGGCCGCGATGTCGTCGCGGTCGAGCGGCTTCGGGCGCACGAGCCACGTCTCGCCCTCGTCGAGCTCGGTGAGCGCCCATTCGAGCTTCCCCGACGGCGGCTGGATGAGCGGGCCCATCTGGGTCGCCGGGTCGGTCGCGGGCCCGACCCGCAGGCTGCGCGTCGCGTCGATCAGCTGGTGGCGGAAGCGCGCGTCGTCGGCGACCGAGCCGACGAGGATCACGAGGGATGCCGCAGAGCATTTCTGCCCCGCATTCCCGAACGCGCTGCGCACGATGTCGGCGACGGCCAGGTCGTAGTCGGCGCTCGGCGTGACGATGATCGCGTTCTTGCCGCTCGTCTCGGCCAGCAGCGGCAGGTCGGGGCGCCAGGAGCGGAACAGCTGCGCCGTCTCGAACGACCCGGTGAGCACGACACGGTCGACCCGCGTGTCGGTGATGAGGGCCTTCGACTGCGCGGATTCCTCGTCGATGTCGACGAGCGCGAGCGCGTCGCGCGGCACTCCGGCACGGTGCAGCACGTCGACGAGCACCGCGGCGCAGCGCTTCGACTGGGGTGCGGGCTTGATGATGACCCCGCTGCCCGCGGCGAGCGCGGCGAGCACCCCGCCGGCCGGAATCGAGACCGGGAAGTTCCACGGCGGCACGACCACCGTGAGCGCGCTCGGCTCGAAGCGGGCACCCTGCACGGTGTCGAGCTCGCGCGCGAGGGCGGCGTAGTAGTGGGCGAAGTCGGCGGCCTCGCTCACCTCGACGTCGGCTTCGGCGAGCGTCTTCCCGGTCTCGGCGACCATCACCTCGATGAACTGGTCGCGGTTGGCTGAGATCGCAAGACCGGCGAGGTCGAGCACGTCGGCGCGCTCACTGCCGGGCGCCTGGCCCCA
>NZ_JBLRDT010000225.1:0-3876 GCF_057512245.1 Gryllotalpicola sp. CP2-P1 | reverse complement strand
ATGAACGCCGCAGCCAGGCGAAGCCGTACGGCCCGAGGCGGTGGCCGTTCCAGCGCTCGGCGAGCACGGGCTCGGCGCCGTAGGCCTCGAACACCTCGGCCGGGGTGCTGCCGAGGTTGTGCACGGTCAGGTAGCCGTCGGCGCTGAGCGCGAGCACCGAGGGGGAGTTCGGCAGCGGGTGCCGCTTCATCGGCAGCGTCGCGAGCCCGATGCGGCGCCGCAGCTGCGCGAGGCTGCGCGTGAGCGCGAGGGGTGAGCCCGGGTCCGCCGCCTGCGCCCGGGCGTTGACCCGGCGGAAGTCGTAGGGGCCGCTGTGCTGCGCCGGCAGGATCAGCGGGGCATCCGGGGCCCGCGTGAAGCCCCCGGTGCGCGCCGCAGACCACTGCATCACGGGGCGGCATGCATCGCGCCCGTCGACGCTCAGGTCGTCGCCGATGCCGAGCTCCTGCCCGTACATCAGAAGCGGCGCGCCGGGCAGCGCGAACAGCAGGCTGAGCGTCATGCGGAAGCGGCGCTCGTCGCCCATTATCGGAGCCCAGCCGCGGCGCAGGCCGCGCCCGTACAGGAACGCGTCGGGGCCGCCGCCGAAGACCGCGAACACCTCCTGCCGCTCGCCGTCGGTGAGCTGATCGAGGTCGAGCTCATCGACGTTGCGCACGAAGTTGAGCCGGGCGGATGCCGCGACGGCGCGGTCGAGCTCGTCGAGCGCCCCGTGCAGCGGCGCCGCCTGCTCGCGGGCGAGCGCGAGGAACATCGCGTTGTTCAGCGAGAAGTCGAGCACGGCGTCGACCCGCCGATGGTCGGCGAGCACGGCGAGCTCGTCGGCGCCGACGTCGGCCTCGGCGACCAGCGCCACATCGCTGCGCACCTCGCTGAGCCGCTCGCGCAGCCGGTCGTAGAACCGGGCGGGGTCCGCGCCCGTCCCCTCCGTCGGCTTCGACCGCATGGCCGGCATCGCGGCGTCGAGGCGGAACCCGTCGACGCCGCGCCGCAGCCACACCGTCGCGACCCGCACGAGCTCGTCGAGGACGTCGTCGTTCGCGAGGTTGAGGTCGGGCTGGAACCCGTAGAACTGGTGGTGGTACCAGGCGCCGGCCTCGTCGTCGAAGGCCCAGACGCTGTCCTCCTCGCCGGGGAAGACGGGCCCGTCGCCGGGGGCGTCGAGCGGCTCGTCTGCCCAGATGTAGTAGGCGCCGGTGCGCGAGTGCCGATCGCGTCGCGCGGCCTGGAACCACGGGTGGCGCTCCGAGGTGTGGTGCAGGACGAGGTCGAGCATGACGCGGATGCCGCGGGCGTGGCATCCCTCGACCAGCTTCGCGAAATCCTCCAGCGTGCCGAAGCGCGCGTCGATGCCCTCGTGGTCGTCGACGTCGTAGCCGTTGTCGCGGCGCAGGCTCGGGTAGATCGGCAGCAGCCACAGCCAGTCAGCGCCGAGGGCGGCGATGTGATCGAGCCGCCCCGTGATGCCGGGCAGGTCGCCGATGCCGTCGTCGTCGGAATCCTGGAAACGCGAGGGATCGACACCGTAGACCAGGCCCTGCGGCGGCCAGGCGCGACTTCTGGGGCGTGCGGTCACATGGCTCACACCAGGGGCGTTACCCGGGCGCTCGCGGTCGCCAATCGCCGTGCATCAAGCGAATCGTTTTCCGCGTGCTAATTTCTGAGCATCGGCCTCGTCGGCGCCGCTTCGGCGCCCCACCCCCTCGTGGGCCGGTTGGGGAGTTTTTGCATGGGAACACTCATTTACGGCGATTCGGGCCGGTTCGAGATCGACGACCGCACGCTCGCGCACGTCAAGATCGCCATCACGACGAAGCTGCGCCGACAGGAGAGCTTCCTGCTCAACTGGACCGTCCCTGCCGACCAGGGCTCGGGTCGCGTGAGCATCTGGCTCTCGCCGGCGATTCCGCTGCAGTTCATCTTCTCGGCGCCGAAGCCGCCCGAGCTGAGCCGGCCGTGGCTCGAGGCGCTCGAGCGCTCTTCGCACGGAATCCGCGGCATGGTGCTGCTGCACGAGAACGAGGTCTCCGACTACCTGAACGCCGCCGGCGCGGCCGTGGCGCCGTAGTCAAGCCCCTTATCCCGGTCGCTGCGACGTCCGTACTCTGACGTCGTGCTTACCCTCGACGACGACAACTTCGCAGACGTGGCCGATGAGCTCTATGCCCTGGGCGACGCGTCCCGGGTCGCCGATGCCATCGCCCGGATCGGGCGCGAGGCCGTCGGCTGCGACACGGCCGCGGTCAGCATCGTGACCTCAGGCCAGCGGCTGCAGCCGGCCGCCGGCACCTCACGCGAGGCGTTCCGGGCCGTCGAGCTGCAGAGCGCACTGGGCGAGGGGCCGGGGCGCACGGCGGTGCGCAGCTGCGTTCCTGAGGGGAGCGACGATCTCGGCGCAGAGGACCGCTGGCCGATGTGGTCGAATGCGGTCGCCGAGATGGGCCTCGCCAGCAGCCTCGCCGTGCCGCTGCACGAGCGCGGCCGGGTGTTCGCGGTGCTGCACCTGTACTCCGAGCGCCCCGGGGCGTTCGACGCCGGCCGCGTCTCGCTCGCGAGTCTGCTCGCACGCCGCTCGGCGGTCGCGCTGGCCGCCGTGACGCGCACCGAGCACCTCAAGCGGGCGGTGGATTCCCGCACCGTGATCGGCCAGGCCGAGGGCATCCTGATGGAGCGCTTCGGCCTCGACGCCGACACCGCGTTCTCGGTGCTGCGCCGCTACTCGCAGCAGGGCAATCTCAAGCTGCACGACGTCGCCGAGCGCGTCGTGCGCACCCGAGAGCTGCCGGGGCTCGATCTCACGGCGGCGGCGTCGTAGCGGCTAGCCCTGCGGCCCGTCCTCACCGCCCGTGAGCTCGATCAGCGCGCGGCGCACGGCCGTCGGGCCGTTGTAGTCCTGCTCCGGCATCCGGCTCAGCAGCTCGAGGGCGGCGTCGTCGGCACCGCGCTCGCGCGCACGGTCGAGCAGCGCAGAGAGGTTGGCCGGGTAGATCTGCCCGGCCACGTACTGGAGGGCCTCGTCGGGGCTCGGGGTGTCGCTCATCGTGTCGATCCTTTCCTTCGCGTCGTGGCCGCGCTCGGGCACGGTCGTGGGCGCCTCGAGGTGCACCGCGCCCGAGGGCACGATGCCCGCCCCGCCGCGTCGCTCCATCACCCGCCACTGCGCGACGACGTCCTCGCCCGAGTGCTCCTCGTCGAGCGAGCGCCAGAACCGGAATCCGCCCGCCTCGACGAGAGCCGCGCGCTCGTAGAGCACGCAGCCGCCCACCCAGGCGACCTTGTAGGGCACCCAGTCGGGCGGCGCGAGCTTCAGCCCCTGCGCGACGTGAGCGAGGTTCGCGGCGTTGTGCAGCGGCCAGCGCTCGTACTGCGGCGCGCCCGCGCGCACGCGCTCGGGCTCTGCCGGCCCGGGCCACGGCTCGAACGCCGCGGTCTCGTCCGGCCGCTCGTCGCCCAGGAAACTGAGGCCCTGCACCGCCTCGCCGACGAAGCCGCTGCCGAGCTTCCGGCGCGCCTCGACGAGCCGTGCGAGCTGGCCGGGCTCGAGCCAGACGTCGTCGTCGAGGAAGAGCACCTCGGTCACGCCCGGCGCGGTGCGCAGCGAATGCTCGAGCAGCCGCTCGCGGTGCTCGGCGAGTCCGCGGCGGGGCAGACTGCGCAGACGGTCGACAAGGTGCCCCTGCGCCTCGAGCACCCGCAGCATCGCAGCGGCCGCGGGGTGCTCCCAGTCGGGCGCGCCGTCGCTCTGATCGCTCACGACGACGCGGAACGCCGGGTCGTCCTGCGCAGCCAGCCCAGCGAGCGTGACGGCCAGCTCGGCCGGGCGGTCGCGGGTCGGGATCAGCACGTCGAGCGTGCCGCCCGACGCCGGCTCG
Organism: Gryllotalpicola sp. CP2-P1; assembly: GCF_057512245.1. Classification (NCBI taxonomy): domain Bacteria; kingdom Bacillati; phylum Actinomycetota; class Actinomycetes; order Micrococcales; family Microbacteriaceae; genus Gryllotalpicola; species Gryllotalpicola sp. CP2-P1. Next base: position 4 of record NZ_JBLRDT010000225.1, on the reverse strand, counting down.
CCAG
>NZ_JBLRDT010000224.1:0-3883 GCF_057512245.1 Gryllotalpicola sp. CP2-P1 | reverse complement strand
GCGGCAGCAGCGCATCGCCCGGCGCCGAGAGCTCGCCACGCAGCGCGGCCAGCATCGCCTCGGCGTCGGCGGCATCGTGCGCCGCGAGCCGACGCGGGGCATCCCCCGCCCACCCGAGCAGACTCATGCCGGAATCGGCATGAACGCCGGAATCGAACCAGACGACCTCGCTCCGACCGTCGTCCAGCGCGAGGAACGCCGCCTCAGGGTCGAGCCAGCGCCCGACCTCCACGTCGATCACGGGATTCCCCGAGCGCCGCTACTTCCAGACCTCGTCGGCGATGGCGACGACCTCGCGCACCTTGGCCCACTGCTGCTCCTCGGTGAGCACATTGCCCTCTTCGGTCGAGGCGAAGCCGCACTGGGGGCTGAGCGCCAGCTGCTCGAGCGGCGCGAACGCCGCCGCCTCCTCGATGCGGCGGGCGATGGCGGCGCGGTCTTCGAGCTCGCCGCTCTTCGAGGTGATGAGGCCGAGCACGACCGTCTTGTCGCCGCGCGGCAGGAAGCGCAGGGGCTCGAAGCCCCCGGCGCGCTCGCTGTCGTACTCGAGGAAGTACCCGTCGAAGGCGGTGTTGCCGAGCAGCTGCTCGGCGACCGGCTCGTAGCCGCCCGACGAGATCCAGGTCGAGCGGAAGTTGCCGCGGCACACGTGCGTCGTGACCACCATGTCGTCGGGCTTGCCGGCGAGCGACGCGTTGATGAGCGCGGCGTAGCGCTCGGCGAGCCCCTCGGTGCGGATGCCGCGCGCCGCCGCCTTCTCGAGCTCGGTCTCCGAGCACAGATACGCCCACGCGGTGTCGTCGAACTGAAGGTAGCGGCACCCGGCCGCATAGAACGCCGCGATCGCATCGCGGTACGCGGCGGCCAGGTCATCGAACGCCGCCTCGTGGTCGGCATAGGCGCCGGTGGTGACCGCGTCGGCGTCGAGACGGAAGTGCAGCACGGTCGGCGACGGGATCGTCATCTTGGGCAGCGCGCCCGCGGGCGCGTTCTCGCGCAGGTAGGCGAAGTGCTGCAGGAAGGGGTGCTCGGCCGAGAAGCCGATGCGATCGGTGACCCGCAGTACCTTGTTCTTCGTGTTGGCGCCCGTGAACTGGATGCCGTGATCGGAGTCGACGACCGCGACGCCATCGAGCCCGTCGTAGAAGTCGTAGTGCCACCACGCGCGCCGGAACTCGCCGTCCGTTACGGCGCGCAGGCCGGCCTCCCTCTGCCGCGCGATCAGCTCGACGATCGCCGTGTCCTCGACGACGCGCAGCTGCGCGTCGTCGAGCAGGCCGGCTTCGTGGTCTGCTCGCGCTCGCTTGACGCTCTCGGGGCGCAGGAAGCTGCCGACGATGTCGCTGCGGAAAGGAGGATCGACGCTCACACGATCACGCTAGCCGGTCGCGCACCGATGAGCGGGGGTTCTCCTCGCGGGCGCGACGGATTTCGAAGAGCTCGGCTTTCCGCGGCCTATCCGGCGCAGACGCGGCTGTCAACGGCTGTCGCGCCGGGTGCCGCACGCCGTACCTTCACGGTGGAGCAGCGTTGCTCCCGCAGGGGAAAGGGACGAGCAATGAAGAGCCAGGCGGTCTATCGGACGGATTCTGGGGACTGGCAGATCGAGAAGCAGAGCGACGGCCTCTACCGCGTCATGAGCGCCGGCGCGGACGCCAAGGGAAGCGCCGGCTACATCGAGCAGGTGGGCGGCGTCTGGGTGGCGCTCGCGGGCGCCCGGCTCGACCGCTGCGTCGAAGTGGGCCAATCGGTCACCTTCGACCGCGCCGCGGCCCTGCTGCTGAAGCACGGGGCCGCGTGAGTCCGCGCCACGAGTCGGCGCGGCCCCCGCTCGGCGTCCATCTGGCCGAGGGCGGCGCCGAGGTCGCGGTCTACAGCGAGAACGCCGACGGCGTCGTGGTCTGCGTGCTCCAGGACGACGGCTCCGAGGCACGCACCGAGCTCGACATGCGCACCGGCCATGTCTTCCACGGCTTCGTGCGCGACATGCGGCCGGGCACCCGCTACGGCCTGCGCGTCAGCGGCCCCTGGGACCCGGCATCAGGACTGCGCTTCGACGACAGCAAGGTTCTGCTCGACCCCTATGCGACGGCGACGGCGGATGCCCCGGACGGCACGATCCTCGGCGTCGTGACCGACCCCGGCTCGTTCGACTGGCGGGGCGACGACCCGCCGCGCACGCCGCTGGCCGAGTCGGTCGTGTACGAGCTGCACGTGAAGGGCTTCACGAAGACGATGCCCGGCGTGCCCGAGGAGCTGCGCGGCACCTACGCGGGGCTCGCGCACCCCGCAGCCGTCGGGTACCTGCGCGAGCTCGGCGTCACGGCCGTCGAGCTGATGCCGGTGCACCGCTTCGTGCAGGACGGCCACCTGCTCGACAAGGGCCTGCGCAACTACTGGGGCTACAACTCCCTCGCGTTCCTCGCGCCGCACCCCGAGTACGCCGCTGCGCGCGACCCGCTCGAGCAGGTGAACGAGTTCAAGGGGATGGTGGCGGCGCTGCACGCGGCCGGCATCGAGGTGATCCTGGATGTCGTCTACAACCACACGGCGGAGGGAAACGACCAGGGGCCGACACTGAGCCTCAAGGGCATCGACAACCCGTCGTACTACCGGCTCGTCGAGGGCGACGCCGAGCACTACTTCGACACGACCGGCACCGGCAACAGCCTGAACGTCGGGCATCCGGCGGCGCTCGCCCTGATCATGGACTCGCTGCGCTACTGGGTGACCGAGATGCACATCGACGGGTTCCGCTTCGATCTCGCGACGACGCTCACGAGACAGGGGGGCGACCCCGACGTGCACAGCGCGTTCCTCGCGCTCATCCACCAGGATCCGACGCTCGCGCCCGTCAAGATGATCGCGGAGCCGTGGGACACGGCCGGCTACCAGGTGGGCGGATTCCCGGCCGACTGGTCGGAGTGGAACGGGAGGTTCCGCGACGACGTGCGCGACTTCTGGCGCGGCACGCCCGGCATGCTGGGGACCTTCGCGCAGCGCGTGCTCGGCAGCCCCGACGTCTACGAGGCATCCCGTCGCTCGCCCCTCTCGAGCGTCAATTTCGTGACAGCGCACGACGGCTTCACGCTCGCCGATCTGACGAGCTACAACGAGAAGCACAACGAGGCGAACGGCGAGGGCGGGGCCGACGGGGAATCCGACAACCGGTCAAGCAACTACGGCGCGGAAGGGCCCACCGACGACCCCGAGATCAACCGCGTGCGCACCCGCCAGCGCAAGAACCTGCTCGCCACGCTGCTGCTCTCGGCCGGCGTGCCGATGGTGCTCGGCGGCGACGAGCGCGGCCGCACGCAGGGCGGCAACAACAACGCGTACTGCCAGGACAACGAGACGTCGTGGTTCGACTGGGAGCACGGCGACGACGAACTGGCCGAGTTCACCCGCACCCTGATCTCGCTGCGCCGCGCCGAGCCCGCGCTGCGCCCGGACTGGTATCGCTATGCGCCGGGCTCCGGCAGCCCGCGCACCGTCGACCTGCGCCGCGCCGACGGCCGCCGCTTCACGAACTCGGACTGGCACCGGCCCGAGCACAAGGCGATCCAGTTCGTCTTGGGGCACCAGGGGCACACGACCTTCGCCGTCCTGATGAACGCCGCCGAGAACGGGGTCGAGTTCTCCCTTCCGTACACGCCGCGCCGCGTCTGGCGGCTCGAGCTCACGAGCGACGAGGGCCTCGACGTCGATGCCGCACGGCGGCTGACGCTCGCGCCCCGCTCGTTCGCGCTGCTGCGCTCGAGCCGCTGAGCACCGCCCGCGCGCTTATGATCATCGCGTGGTGAGGCGCGCGGGGATCGTCGCGGCCGTCGCCCTGTGTCTATTGCTGAGCGGCTGCCGCCCCGAAGCCGCCGGGAACGCGAGC
>NZ_JBLRDT010000223.1:0-3890 GCF_057512245.1 Gryllotalpicola sp. CP2-P1 | reverse complement strand
CGCGGTCGACCTGGCCGCTCTGGCCGCGCACCTCGACCCCGCCCGAGTCGCTCGGAGCCGAGTACGACAGACCCTGCTGCTGCGACTGGTCGAGCCCCTTCGCGGCGACGCCCGAGACCTCGCCGGCCGCCTGCGTCACCTCGACCTCGAGGTTGAACAGGAATCCGATCGTCTCTTCGCGAATCGCGCCCATCATCTGCTGGTACATGGCGTAGCCCTCGCGCTGGTACTCGACCAGCGGGTCGCGCTGCGCCATGGCGCGCAGGCCGATGCCGTCCTTCAGGTAGTCCATCTCGTAGAGGTGGTCGCGCCAGCGGCGGTCGATCACCGAGAGCACGACGCGGCGCTCGAGCTCACGCATCGCGGGCGCACCGAGCTGCTCCTCGCGGCGCTGGTAGGCGACGTGCGCGTCGGAGAGGATCTCGCGACGCATGAACTCGCGGTTGATGCGCCCCTTCGACCCGGCCTCGGCGACGACCTCGTCGATCGTGATGCCGACGGGGTACAGCGTCTTGAGCTCGCTCCACAGGGCGTCGAAGTCCCAGTCGTCGCCGTTGCCCTCGCCGGTGTGCTCGTCGAGTACCTCGTCGACGACGTCGTCGAGGAACTTCTGCACGCGCTCGTGCAGGTCGTCGCCCTCGAGGATGTGGCGGCGGTCGGCGTAGATCGCCTCGCGCTGGCGGTTCAGGACGTCGTCGTACTTGAGGACGTTCTTGCGGATCTCGGCGTTGCGCGCCTCGACCTGCGCCTGGGCGCTGCGGATCGCGCGCGAAACCAGCTTGGACTCGATGGCGAGGTCGTCGGGCGTGGATGCCCGGCCGAGCAGCGACTCGGCGGCGCCGGCGTTGAACAGGCGCATCAGGTCGTCGGTGAGCGACAGGTAGAAGCGGCTCTCGCCCGGGTCTCCCTGGCGGCCCGAGCGGCCGCGCAGCTGGTTGTCGATGCGGCGCGACTCGTGGCGCTCGGTGCCGAGCACGTAGAGCCCGCCCGCTTCGCGGACCTTGTCGGCCTCTTCGGCGGCGGCCGACTTCAGCTTCTCGAACGTCTCGTCCCAGGCGGCCTGGTACTCGTCGGGCGTCTCTTCCGGCGACAGCCCGCGCGCGTTGAGCTCGGCGACGGTGAGGAACTCGACGTTGCCGCCGAGCATGATGTCGGTGCCGCGGCCGGCCATGTTGGTCGCGACGGTGACGGCGCCGAGGCGGCCCGCCTGTGCGACGATCGCGGCCTCGCGAGCGTGGTTCTTCGCGTTGAGCACCTCGTGGCGCACGCCGCGCTTGGCGAGCAGCCGCGAGAGGTACTCGCTCTTCTCGACCGAGGTGGTGCCGACGAGCACCGGCTGGCCCTTCTCGTGCCGCGCGACGATGTCCTCGACGACCTGCGCGAACTTGACCTCTTCGTTCTTGTAGACGAGGTCGGGCATGTCCTTGCGGATCATGGGCTTGTTGGTCGGAATGACGACCACGCCGAGCTTGTACGTCGACATGAACTCGGCCGCCTCGGTCTCGGCGGTGCCGGTCATGCCCGACAGCTTCTTGTACAGGCGGAAGTAGTTCTGCAGCGTGACGGTGGCGAGGGTCTGGTTCTCGGCCTTGACCGGCACGCCCTCCTTCGCCTCGATCGCCTGGTGGATGCCCTCGTTGTAGCGCCGGCCCATCAGGATGCGGCCGGTGTGCTCGTCGACGATGAGCACCTCGTCGTTCATGACGACGTAGTCCTTGTCGCGCTTGAACAGCGCGTTCGCCTTGATCGCGTTGTTGAGGAACGAGATCAGCGGGGTGTTCGCCGACTCGTAGAGGTTGTCGATGCCGAGGTAGTCCTCGACCTTCGCGATGCCGGGCTCGAGCACGCCGACCGTGCGCTTCTTCTCGTCGACCTCGTAGTCCTCGCCGGGAACCAGCCGGGTCGCGAGCCGCGCGAACTCGGTGAACCACCGGTTCGCCTCGCCCGACGACGGCCCCGAGATGATGAGCGGCGTACGCGCCTCGTCGATGAGGATCGAGTCGACCTCGTCGACGATCGCGAAGTTGTGGCCGCGCTGGACCATGTCGGATGCCTGCCACGCCATGTTGTCGCGCAGGTAGTCGAAGCCGAACTCGTTGTTCGTGCCATAGGTGATGTCGGCGGCGTACTGCTCGCGGCGCTCCTCGGGAGTCTGGCCGGCGAGGATGACGCCGGTCGACATGCCGAGCGCGCGGTAGACGCGGCCCATGAGCTCGCTCTGGTAGCTCGCGAGGAAGTCGTTGGTGGTGATGACGTGCACGCCGCGGCTCGGGATGGCGTTGAGGTACGCGGCGGTCGTCGCGACGAGAGTCTTGCCCTCACCGGTCTTCATCTCGGCGATGTTGCCGAGGTGCAGCGCGGCGCCACCCATGATCTGCACGTCGAAGTGGCGCATGCCGAGCACCCGGCGCGCCGCCTCTCGCACGGCGGCGAACGCCTCAGGCAGCAGATCGTCAAGGCTCTCGCCCTCGGCGTAGCGCTCGCGCAGCTCGACGGTCTCGTTGCGCAGCTCGTCGTCGGTGAGCTCCTTGAAGTCGTCTTCGAGAGCGTTGACGGCGCGCGCATAGCCTTCGAGCTTGCGCAGCAGCCGGCCTTCGCCGACGCGCAGGACCTTTTCCAGGACTGAGGCCACTGAAGAACTCCACTTGTTCGAGAGCGGGGGATCCCGGTCAGTCTAGACGAGCGGGTCACGCCCGCCCTGAACGGACAGGGAGAGGGCGGCGGATGCCTCAGGCATCCGCCGCCCCGTGAGATCGCCGCTACTTGACGGACTCGAGTTTGCGGGCGGCCGTGGCGGCCTCCTGCAGCTCGTCGGCGTTGTCATCGAGCTGGATCACGCCGTAGTCCCAGCCCTTGCGCCGGTAGACGACGCTCGGCCGCTCGGTCTCTGCGTCGATGAACAGATAGAAATCGTGCCCGACGAGCTCCATGTAGTAGAGCGCGTCGTCGACGGTCATCGGAACGGACGCGAAGGTCTTCGTGCGGATGACGACGGGGCAGTACTCGTCCTTCTCGTCCTCCGCCGCCTCGGACTGCACCGGGACGGCGCCCGTCGCGAGCTGCGTGAGCGCGTTGCCCGAGATCGGCGTCACGTCGGTCTGGGCGAACGCACCGCTCGCCGCGTCGTGCAACGAGGTCTGCCGGTGCGCGCCACCGCGGTGCACCTTGCGGCGGTCCTTCGCGCGGCGCACGCGCTCGAGCAGCCGGCCGATGGCGATGTCGAACGCCGCGTATTTGTCGGCGGCCGTCGCCTCCGCGCGGACCACGGGCCCGCGCCCGACGAGCGTCAGCTCGACCCTCTCGTCACCGGGCGTTCCGCCCCGCGTGGTGAGACGGGAGAGCTTGATCTCGAAGACAAGAGCTCGCTCGGCCAGGTGAGACACCTTCTCGGCCTTCTCGGTCACGTACTCGCGAAAACGGTCCGTGATCTGGGCGCCGCGTCCGACGATGTCGATTTCCATCGCAACCTCCTGTTCTCGGTGCGTTCCCACCGTGGTTGCCGGTGGGTGGAGCCGCACCTGCTATGTGCCGACCAACCTAGTTCCGCCCTCTGGTGATGTCACGGGCAATTTCTGCGGATTTCGGCATGCGCTCCCAGCTTCGGAACGCGGCGCGCGGTGCGCGCCAGGGCGACCACGCCGACCACGACATGCCCCGCCGCCCGAAAGGCCCGATCAGCTTCCAATACCGTCGCGCCGGTCGTCACGATGTCGTCGACGATGAGCACGAAGCGGCGGCCGGGCGGCCCCGTGACTTTCAGCGACTCCGCACGATTCGCATATCGCGATGTGGTATCTAAGTTGGATTGGTCTTGAGTCTGTCTGGTGGCGCGAAGCGCACCGGAGTCCCGGTACCCGGCCCGGCGCAGCAGCAGCGGCACGTGGCGGTAG
>NZ_JBLRDT010000222.1:0-3896 GCF_057512245.1 Gryllotalpicola sp. CP2-P1 | reverse complement strand
CGGTTTCCAATTCAGCATGGTCAGCCCTTCACGCCACCGGCGGTGCGGAGCGGCTGCGCGCCGCCGGCGTCGACGTCACGGGCGGCGTGCTCGAGGACGAGGCCGAGGGATTCCTCGCCGACTGGCTCTTCGCCGTGCGCAACAACCGCCCGCGCACCACGCTCAAATGGGCCTCGAGCCTCGACGGGCGCACCGCCGCGGCCGACGGCACGAGCCGCTGGATCACGGGCCCGACAGCCCGCGAGCGCGTGCACGAGCAGCGTGCGGCACACGACGCGATCCTCGTCGGCACTGGCACCGTGCTCGCCGACGACCCGAGCCTCACCGCGCGCGACGCCCACGGCGGCCTGCGCGAACGCCAGCCCGTTCCCGTCGTGCTGGGGCTGCGCGACATCCCAGCGGGAGCCGCCGTGCTGCGGCATCCCCGGCGCCCCATCGTTCTGACGACCCGCGATCTGAGCGCCGCTCTGCACGAGCTGCAGCAGCGGGGCATCCGCTCGCTCTACGTCGAAGCCGGCCCGACGCTCGCGAGCGCGTTCGTCGCCGCCGGACTCGTGGACGAGTTCGCGATCTTTCTCGCCCCCACCTTGATCGGCGGCCCGCGTGCCGCCCTCACCGACCTCGGCGTCGGCTCGATCGACGAGCAGCGCCGCCTCGAACTCGGCAGCGTCGAGCGCCTCGGCGACGACCTGCTGATCACCGCGCGACCCGCAGCTGCCGGTCTCCATTCGGCTTCGCCGAGTCGACCAGCGGACGGCACGGCTTCGCCGAGTCGACCAGCGGACGGCACGGCATCGCCGAGTCGACCAGCGGAAGCGAAGTAAGGAGAGACCCATGTTCACCGGAATCATCGAAGAGATCGGCGAGATCACGCGCGTGCAGCAGTACGGCGACGCGGCGCGCATCACCGTGCGCGGGCCGCTCGCCACGCAGGGCGCGCAGCACGGCGACTCGATCTCGGTGAGCGGCGTATGCCTGACGGTCGTCGCCCTCGAGCGCGACGAGTTCACCGCCGATGTCATGCGCGAGACGCTCGAGATGTCGACGCTCGACAAGGCAGGCATCGGAACGCACGTGAACCTCGAGCGCGCGGCGCGGCTCGGTGACAGGCTCGGCGGCCACCTCGTGCAGGGGCACGTCGACGGCACCGCCGTGGTGCTCTCGACGACCGACGGCAGCGCCTGGCGCGTCGTGCGGTTCTCGCTCACGCCCGAGCTCGCGCCGCTCGTCGCCCGCAAGGGGTCGATCGCGATCGACGGCACGTCGCTCACGGTCTCCGCGGTGGGCGGCGGCGCGCTCGACGGCTACTGGTTCGAGGTCTCGCTGATCCCCGAGACGCTCGCGGCGACCACGCTGGGCCAGCGCGTGCCCGGCGATCTCGTCAACCTCGAGACCGACATCGTGGCCAGGCAGGTCGAGCGGATGCTTGAGTTCCGCGCCTTCGACGAGGGCGCCCGCTGGCCCGACGACACGGGAACGTCGGTCGCGCACGCGATCGGGTTCCAGCCCGACGAGGGGGCGCGCGCATGAGCATCGGAACGATCCCCGAGGCGATCGCGGCGCTGCGGGCCGGAATGCCGGTCATCGTCGCCGACGACGAGAGCCGCGAGAACGAGGGCGACATCGTCATCGCCGCCGAGTTCGCCACGCAGGAGTGGCTGGCCTGGATGATCCGCACCACGAGCGGGTTCATCTGCGCTCCGATGACGAACGAGATCGCCGACCGTCTCGAGCTGCCCGTCATGGTCGTCGACAACCGGGATCCCCTGGGCACGAACTACACGGTCAGCGTCGACGCCGCAGACCGCGCCTCGACCGGCATCAGCGCCGGCGAGCGGGCCCACACCCTGCGCGTGCTCGCCGACCTCGGGTCGACGCCGGACTCGCTCAACCGGCCGGGCCACGTGCTGCCGCTGCGCGCCGCCGATGGCGGAGTCCGCCAGCGGGCCGGCCACACCGAGGCATCCGTTGATCTCATGAAGCTCGCCGGCCTGACCCCGGTCGCCGCGATCGGCGAGGTCGTCGCCGACAACGGCGAGATGATGCGCCTGCCCGGCCTCATCGCGCTCGGCGAAGAGAAGGGGCTGCCGGTCGTGACGATCGCGGCGCTCGTCGACTACCTCGACGAGGTGCACGGCGACCGCCCGCTCGAGACCGCGGCGCCGATCCCCGAGACGAGCAGTGTGACCTTCGAGGTCGAGACCGCGATTCCGACGACGCACGGGCCGTTCCGCGTGCGCGCCTACCGCGACCGCATGACCGGCGCCGATCACGTCGCGATCATCTCGGGCGACCCGGCCGCGCACGGCGCGCTCGTGCGCGTGCACTCCGAGTGCCTGACCGGTGAGGCGTTCGGCTCGCTCAAGTGCGAATGCGGGCCGCAGCTGGATGCCGCACTCGACACTATCCAGCGCGACGGCGGCGTCGTGATCTACCTGCGCGGGCACGAGGGGCGGGGCATCGGCCTCATCAACAAGCTGCGCGCCTACAAGCTGCAGGCGGAGGGGCTCGACACCCTCGACGCGAACCTCGCGCTGGGGCTGCCGGCGGATGCCCGCGACTACACCGCCGCGGGCGACATCCTGAAGGATCTCGGGGTCCGCTCGGTGCGGCTGCTCACCAACAACCCCGACAAGGTGAGCCAGCTTGAGGCGCACGGCATCACGGTCGACGAGCGGGTTCCGCTCGTCGTCGGCGTCGGCGCCATCAACACCCGTTACCTCGAGACCAAGCGCGACCGCATGGGGCACCTCTTCGAGAGCCTCGGCGTCGACCAGCACCAGTAAGCACGCACCGCCGGTCGAGTAGCGCGCAGCGCGTATCGAGACCAGACCCGCCCCTGAAAGGACACCTCCCATGGCCGGTTCCGGCGCCCCCACCCAGCTCTCCCCCGTCGACGGCAGCGGCCTCACCGTCGTCGTCGTCGCGGGCACCTGGCACGACGAGATCACGAACGGCCTCATCGCAGGCGCATCCCGCGTGCTCGACGAGTCCGGCGCGACGCACGAACTGGTGCGCGTGCCCGGCTCGTTCGAGCTTCCGGTGGTGGCGAAGGCCGCCCTCGAGGCGGGGGCCGACGCGGTGGTGGCGCTCGGCGTGATCATCCGCGGCGGCACGCCGCACTTCGAGTACGTGTCGTCCGCCGCCACCGACGGCCTGACGCGCGTCGCACTCGACACCGGCAAGCCGGTCGGGTTCGGCGTCCTCACCCTCGACGACGAGCAGCAGGGCCTCGACCGCGCGGGGCTGCCCGGCTCGAAGGAGGACAAGGGCGCCGAGGCCGCGCACGCCGCGCTGGCCACCGCGCTCACCCTGCGCGAGCTGCGCGGCACACCGCGGGCGCTCACGGGAGCAGCGGCACCCGCGCCGTGAACTCGGCGATCTGCGCGTTCGCGTCGGCGGTGCTCGCGACCCCGATTCCGAGCGGCCGATAGAGCGCGAGCGGCACCGTGCCGCCGGTGCGCAGCACGACCACGATCGCACGCCAGTCATACACGTTGGCACCTGCGCCGTAGCGCGAGGCATCCACGCTGACCCGGTCGGCGCGCACGCCCGCGATGTCGGCGAGCGGAATGCGCGCGAACGGCTCGCCGGCCGCCGCGAGCCGCGGCCACAGCTCGAGCGCGTTCGCGTCGAGCGTCGCCAGCAGCGACGGCGGGACTTTGCCGCTCAGATAGCCGCCCGCTCGCAGCCCGTTCTCGAGGTCGAGCGACGGGGCGCAGATGAGAACGGATGCCCCGGGCCGCAGCCGCGCGACTGCGCGCTTCTGGGACTGCGCCCGGAGCCACAGTCGCAGCCACAGCAAGCCGAGGACGATCAGCACGATCGAGATCGCCCACGGCCACACCGAGCCGCTCACGGGTGTATCGCGCCGCGCGAGGAAGTACCCGGGCAGC
>NZ_JBLRDT010000221.1:0-3926 GCF_057512245.1 Gryllotalpicola sp. CP2-P1 | reverse complement strand
CACGGCGTGGAGCACGTCGGCTTGCTTCTGATCCCTCGTGCGGGTGTCTGTGGGCGGTTGAGTCTCGGAGGCGAGCAGGAGCGGCTTCGCTGTCCCGTCCGCACTGTCGTTCTCGGTGGCATCGTCGTTCTCGGCAGCATCGGCAGCTGTGCCCGCACCGGGGGTGAACGCGACGGATGAGCCGGTGCGTGGGTTGACGTAGGCGTCGAGGACGGCGCGGATGGCGGCGGCCTGCTCGACGGGTAGCAGCCCGGTGAGTCTCAGAGGCCGTCTCGAGCGTGTCCGAGGCGGAAGAACCGCTTCTCGATGGCGGCTTTCTCGACCGGTTCGGTGCCGTCGGGGTCGAGTACCAGCTTCCATGCTTCAGCGGCTTCGACGACCGCGGTGGCCGGCAGTGCTTTCGAGAGTTCGATGAGGTTCTCGCACGCGGCGGTCATCAGCGCGGCCTCCGCGCGGTCTGCGGCCTCGATCAGCGGGTCGATGATCGCCGCCGCCTGCGCCCGGCCGAGCACGCCCTCGTGCACGGCGGTCTCGATGACGGGGAGCTTCGCCAGCCGCCGCGATTCCAGCACCCGTTCCCGGGCGTCCTTCGCGCACGTGCGCGTCACGGTCTCCAGCGCACCCCAGGCTTTCCGCGCCCCCAGCCGCCGGGCAAGTGAGTCCTCACCGAGCGTCTCGTCGGTGCGGTGGTCGAACTCGCGGGCGACGGCGAGCTGCAGCGCCTCGACCTTCCGAGACAGCTCCTCCACCGCCTGCGCGAAGCCGACCAGCTGGTCATCGCTCAGAAGGTCGGTGGCAGCCGGCATCATCGCCGTGACGCGCTCGAACGCCTCACGCAGACCCTGCCCCACAGCAGCCACGGCACGACCCCTTCCAGGTCACACTCCGAACGCCAGGCAGGCTCGGCCTGCGGCATCCGTACTCTCATCCTCGTGGCGCGGGGACGCCACCATCATAACACACAGCTTCGAAACAGATGTGCCATGGCTGGCAAAAAAACCAAACGAAGATTCGATCGAGAGCGCGGTCAGCCCTCGGCGCGCACGAAAGCCGTCATCGACTCGCGAATGGCGTGGCGCGCGGAGATCAGCCGGGAGTCGACCGGGGACTCGCCGTCATCGAGAAGCGACACCACGCGCTCCACGCCGATGACGCTCATATCGCGCGGCACGCTGTACCCCCCCGCGAGCGCACGACGTGCAGCTCTGCCCCGGCGGAGTAGCTGCTCGCGGAGTCCAGTCCCCGTCGAGCCGCAGGCTGTGTCGCGCACCCGCGCCCGCGAGTTCGTCGGCCCAGCCTCGGACCCGCTCGATGGCGTGTGGGAGATAACTGCGCTCGGATCGGGGGACTTGCATCCGACGCGCCGAGTTGGGCGGCCAGAAAATGTGATCACATTTGGATCACATATGGCCGCGAAGCGACCAGCGGGCGGCCGGCAGCGCGTGTCAGACGGGCGCCCCCATCGTCGACGCGCGCACCGTGAGGCGCGGGGGCAGCGCCGTGGGGAACTCGAGCGGACTGCCCTCGACCCGGGCGAGCAGCGTGGCGACCGCGCGGCGGCCGAGCTCGTCGAAGTCCTGACGGATGGTCGTGAGCGGCGGCAGGTAGTGGGCGGATTCCGGCACGTCGTCGAAGCCGACCACCGACAGCTGCTCTGGCACCCGCAGCCCGCGCTCGACGGCGGCGTGCATCAGCCCGAGCGCCATCTGGTCGTTCGCGCAGAACACGGCGGTGAACCCGTGACCGCGCAGCTGCTGGAAGGCGAGGTAGCCCGACTCGGCGGTCCAGTCGCCCGCGGCGACGGCGGTCGGCTCGAGCCCCGCATCGCGCAGCGCGCCCTCGAATCCGCGGGTGCGTGCGAGCGCCTCCGACCAGTCGTCGGGCCCGGCGACGAGGGCGATGCGGCGGTGCCCGAGGCCGAGCAGGTGCTGCGCGGCGATCGCCGCACCGAGCTCGTTGTCGACAGAGAGGCCCGCGTCGGCATCGCGCAGCTCGGTCTGCATCGTGACGATGGGGATCGGGGCGCCGAGGTCGGCGAGCACCTGGGCGGTGCGCGTCTGCGGCGCGAGCACCACGATGCCCTCGACCCCCTCGTCGATGAGGTGGCGCACGGCTTCCCGCAGCGAGCTGGCGTCGACGACGCGCGGGTTCGCGAGCATCGTCGAGTACCCGGCCTCGCGCGCCGCGTCCTCGATGGCGGCGATGCTGCTGGTCGGGCCGTAGTACGAGCCGTTGATCGCGGCCAGCACCCCGATCGTGTGGCTGCGGCTGGTCGCGAGCATGCGGGCGGCGCGGTTCGGCCGGAAGTCGAGACGCGCCACCGCGTCGAGCACCCGCTGCCGAGTCTCTGCCCGGATGTTCGGGTGCCCGTTGAGCACCCGTGACACGGTCTGGTACGAGACCCCGGCCTCGCGCGCGACGTCACGGATGTTGGCGACGTGCGGCACCTCGGACGGCGCATCTGCTTGACCGGTCACACGAAGAAGCGTACCGACACGGATGTGACCGGTTCACAGGCATCCGTGCCGAAGAGATGACGCGATTTTGACGTGAGCGGATGCCTGCGCATAGCCTCTCTTGCGAACCGGTCACAATCCCGCGACGGTGACCGGTCGCAGCGGCCGAGCGGGCGCTGTGCGACGACGAAGGGGTTGTGCCGGAACTGTGACGGAAGACGTCCGCCAGATCATCATCGAGGGGAAGGCCAGCCTCGGCGTCGAGTTCGGCTCGACGCGCATCAAGGCCTGCCTGATCGGCCCGGACTCGACGGTGCTCGCCGTCGGCGGCCACGAGTGGGAGAACGAGCTCGTCGATGGGCGCTGGAGCTACTCGCTCGACGCCGTCTGGTCGGGCCTGCAGGCCGCCTACGCCGAACTCGCGGCCGAGGCCGAGGCACGCCACGGGGTGCGCCCGGTCACGCTCGCCGCCATCGGCGTCTCGGCGATGATGCACGGCTACCTCGCCTTCGACGACGAGGGCGAGCTGCTCGTTCCCTTCCGCACCTGGCGCAACACCTCGACAGGGCCGGCCGCGGCCGAGCTCACCGAGGCGCTCGGCTTCAACGTGCCGCTGCGCTGGTCGGTCGCCCACCTCTACCAGGCGGTGCTCGACGACGAGCCGCACGTGCCGCACGTCGACAAGCTCATGACGCTCGCGGTCTACGTGCACTGGCGCCTCACCGGGCGCTTCGTCGCAGGGGTGGGGGACGCCTCCGGCATGTTCCCGATCGACCCGGCGACCGGCGGCTACGACGCGGCGAAGCTGCGCGTCGCCGATGAGCTGATCGGCCGCCGCCTGCCTGAGCTGTCCCTTTCCGCCCTGCTGCCCGAGGTGCTGCCGGCGGGGGCCGACGCGGGCGCCCTCACGCCGGAGGGCGCGGCGCTGCTCGACCCGAGCGGCACGCTGCAGCCGGGCATCCGCCTCTGCCCGCCCGAGGGCGACGCGGGCACCGGAATGGTGGCGACCGGCGCGGTCGCCCCGCGCACCGGGAACGTCAGCGTCGGCACGAGCGTGTTCGCGATGGTCGTGCTCGAGCAGGCCCTTGCGGCCGTGCACCCCGAGATCGACGTGGTCGCGACGCCCGACGGCGCCCCCGTCGCCATGGTGCACTGCAACAACGGTGCGAGCGAGCTCGGCGCGTGGGCATCGGTCTTCGGCCAGTTCGCGCAGCGGCTCGGCGCGGCCGCCGACAGCGACACCGTCTTCGCCGCCCTGCTCGGGGCGGCCGCCGACGGCGACGCCGACGCCGGCGGGCTGCTCGCCTACAACTTCCTGTCGGGCGAGCCGATCGCGGGGCTCGACGAGGGGCGCCCGCTGGTCGTGCGCACGCCTGGCAGCTCACTGACTCTCGCGAACTTCATGCGCGCCCAGCTCTATTCGGTGTTCGCGACGCTGCGCCTCGGCATGGAGGTGCTGGGCGGCGAGGG
>NZ_JBLRDT010000220.1:0-3983 GCF_057512245.1 Gryllotalpicola sp. CP2-P1 | reverse complement strand
AGTGTGCTCTTCCGATCTCGACCGCCGCATCGTCATCGTCGTCGACTCGAGCCGCACCTCGGCCGCGCGCATCGGCGACGAGCCGCGCCTCGACACCGCGATCGAGGCGAGCCTGCTGCTGTCGGTGATCGCCGATCGCGCCGGCGACCGCGTCGACCTGCTCGCGTTCGACCGCCGTGTGCGGGCGCGCGTGCACGGCGCCTCGGGCGCCGAGCTTCTCGGGCGCGAGGTCGACGCGCTGGCATCCGTTCACCCCGAGCTCATCGAGATGGACTGGCGTGCCGTTCCCGGCCAGGTGCGCGCGCTCACGACGCAGCGAGCGCTCGTCGTGCTGCTCACCTCGCTCGATTCCATCGGAGCGGCACAGGGACTGCTTTCGGTGCTCGGGCAGCTCACGGCGGCGCACACCGTCCTCGTGGCATCCGTCACCGACCCCGAGATCGCCGAAGCTGCCCGCCACCTCGACGACCGCGCCGCCGTCTATCGGGCGGCGGCCGCCGAGCGCGCGCTGCTCGACACCGCGCGGCTCGGCGAGGCGGTGCGACGGCTCGGGGCGCACGTCGTCACGCGCACCCCCGCGGCGCTGCCACCGGCCGTGACCGACGCCTACCTCGACCTCAAGGCGGCCGGCCGGCTCTGAGCAGCTGCCTGTTCCCTCAGCCCGAGCGTGTCGCTAGTCTCGCCGGTAGCGGGGGCAGGCGCTCCCCGATGATCGCGTTAGGAGAGCACTCGTGACGACAGAGCCCGCCATTCCCGCCGAGCCGACGATTCCCGAGCCGAACCCGTCCTCGAGCTTCTTCAACAGGCTCGTCGCCGAGGCGCTCGGCACTCTGCTGCTCGTCGCGGGCGGCGTCGGAACCGCCGTGTTCGCAGCGAACTTCCCTTCCGCGGACAAGAACTCCCTCGGCGTCGGCTTCCTCGGCGTCGCGCTCGCGTTCGGCCTCACGGTCGTCGTGGGCGCCTATGCCTTCGGCCCCATCTCGGGCGGCCACTTCAACCCCGCCATCACGCTCGGCGTCGCCGCGGCCGGCCGGTTCCCGTGGAACGAGGTGGTCGGCTATATCGTCGCCCAGCTCGTCGGCGGTGTGATCGGGTCGTCGATCATCGCGCTGATCGCCTCGACGGGCGACGGGTTCTTCAGCGCGGCGCACGAGGCCGGCTTCGCCTCGAACGGCTTCGGCGACCACTCCCCCGGCGGCTTCGGGCTCGGCGGCGCGATCGTGGTCGAGATCGTCTTCACCGCGATCTTCGTCTTCGTCGTGCTCGGCACCACGGCGAAGATCGGGGCGGTCGGCTTCGCGCCGCTCGCGATCGGCCTGTCACTGACCCTGATCCACTTGATCACGATCCCGATCGACAACACCTCGGTGAACCCGGCCCGATCCATCGCGGCGGCCGTCTACGGCGGCGGCTGGGCCTGGGCGCAGATCTGGGTGTTCATCGTCTTCCCCATCGTCGGCGGGCTGCTCGCCGGGTTCAGCTACCGCCCGCTGTTCGGGCGCACCTTCACCGAGGCGCCGTAGCCGCCAGGCATCCGCTCGCCCGCATCTAGCCTGCGGTCAGCTGCGTCGCGCCCCGGTCGGCCTCGGCGAGATCACCGGTCTCGCCGGCGCGGGCGGCCCGGCCGCCGACGACCAGCATGTACGCGAGGAAGGCGAGCAGCGCGAGCGCGCCGATCAGCAGCTTGAGCCACACGGGCAGGTGCGACGGGGTGACGAACCCCTCGATGATGCCCGAGACGAACAGCGAGATCGTGAGCCCGATCGCGACGATGAAGAGCGCCCGGCCTTCCTCCGCGAGCGAGCGCGAGCGCGTGCGCGGGCCCGGCGCAACCCAGGCCCAGAAGATCCGGAAGCCGGCGGCGGCCGCGACGAACACCGAGGTGAGCTCGAGCATGCCGTGCGGCAGCACGAACGAGAAGAAGACGTCGCCCTTCCCGAAGGCGAACATCGCGGCCGCGTCGATGCCGACGTTGACCGCGTTCTGGATGATGACGAGTGCCGGGTAGACGCCCGTGATGCCGAAGGCGATGCACTGCGCCGCGACCCAGGCATTGTTGGTCCATACCTGGCCCGCGAATCCGGCGGCGGGATTCTCGCGGTAGTAGTCGACGAAGTCGCTGTCGACCAGCTTCTTGAGGTCTGCCTGGTTGCCGAGGGCGGCGAGCACCGCGTGGTCGCCGTTGATCCACGCCGCGAGCAGCACCGAGATTCCGATCGTGGCGACGGCGACCGCGAGGGTGAGCCACCGCAGCCGGTAGAGCGCGGCCGGCAGCTGCAGCACGAAGAAGCGCGGCAGAGCGCGCAGAGGGTTGTCGGATGCCCCGGTGAAGCGCAGCCGGGCACGCGACAGCGTGACCGACAGTCGCTCGCCGGGGATGCTGTCGCCCGCGGTCGACGCGATGGCGGACAGCTGCGCCGAGCCGCTCTGGAACAGCTCGATCAGCTCGTCGGCCTCGCGCCCGCTGAGACGGCGGCTCGACGCGAGGCGGTCGAGCCGCTCCCACTCGCCGCGGTGGGCGGCCGTGTAGGCGTCGAGGTCCATCGTGCTTTGATGATAGCCATGGCCGCAGCCCCGCCGACCGTCATCCCCACCGCTCCCGGTGATCGCGGCGGCGAGCTCGGCGGCGTCGTCACGGGCGAGGCGGTCGCGCTCGCGGTGCGGCCCGCGGGCTTCCTGCTGAGGGCGCTGTCGGGGTTCATCGACCTGCTGTGCTCGATCGCGGTGCTGCTGATCTGCACGGTGCCGCTGCTCGTCTTCGGCAGCGGCCTCGACGACTCCGTGGCGACGGCGCTGACGATCGTCGCGCTGGTGCTCGCGGTGATCGGCTACCCCGTCGCGATGGAGGTCGCGACCCGGGGGCGCTCGGTGGGGCGCTTCGTGGCAGGAACGCGCATCGTGCGCGACGACGGCGGCGCGGCAGGCACGCGCCACGCCTTCGTCCGAGCGCTCGCGGCCGTCGTCGAGGTCTACGCGACGCTCGGCGGACTCGCCGTGATCGTCGCCCTGCTGAACGCGCGCTCGAAGCGCATCGGCGATCTGCTCGCCGGAACGTACGCACAGCACGAGCGCGTGCCGGCGCTCGCACCGGCTCTGCTTGCGGTGCCCCCGCAGCTCGCCTCGTGGGCTCAGCTCGCCGATGTCGCCGCTCTGCCGGATCCGCTCGCGCGGCGGGTGAGCGCCTTCCTCGCCCAGCAGCACCGCCTGTCGCCGCAGGCACGCTCAGGGCTCGGCGCCGAGCTCGCTGCCGAGGTCGCGCCGTTCGTGCACCCGCTTCCGGTCATCGACCCCGTGACGCTGCTCTGGGCGGTCTCGGCCGTGCGACGCCTGCGTGAGACCCGCGCGCTCGAAGCCGAGGGCCGCCGGCTCGCCGCGCTCTCACCCACCCTCGCGCGCCGCCCGAACGGATTCCCCGACCGCTGAGAGCCCGGCTTCTCAGCGCGAGCAGTGCGGCCACGCCCGCGAACCAGTTGCATGAGGGAACAGCTTCTACAGGGGCACCGAATCTGTTCCCTCATGCAACTGCCTCGGGGGTGAGGCGTCGCATTCATCGAACCGCGCCGGCGCAACGGCCTGCGACACTGCGCGAGCGCGCGGAAGACTTATGAGCGCGGGGCGAGGCGGCAGCAGCCCGCCGCGAGCGATCAGCCGTTGCCGAGCGTCTGGTGCCGCACGACCCGCCAGCCCTGCGGTGCCGACAGACGGTCGGCGTGCTCGGCGCACAGGTCGAAGCCGTGCGGGGCCTTCACCGGCGCGAGCGGCCCGACGACCGCCATCGAATCGGCGTAGACATACGTCAGGGTGGCGACCGCCTCGCGCTGACAGGTCGATTTGGAGCACTGGCGGTCGAGCATGAGTCGAGACTACGCCGCCCTCCGACACGACGGCGAACCCACTCCGGCGCGGGTCCGAGCGGCGGTCGAGCGGCGGCCACGCGGAGGTTGAGCTGCGGTCGAGCGGTGCGCACCCGGACGCGCGCCACC
>NZ_JBLRDT010000219.1:0-3999 GCF_057512245.1 Gryllotalpicola sp. CP2-P1 | reverse complement strand
CCTCGACCGCTCCGAGGTCGTGAGCTTGCTCGACGGCCGCCGTCTCCTTCCGGCGATCTTCTTCGTCTTCAGCCGCGCCGGGTGCGATCAGGCGGTGAAGCAGGTGCTGCGCGCCGGCATCCGCCTCACCGAGGCGTGGGAGCGCGAGGAGATCCGGCAGGTCGTCGAGGAGCGCACCAGGACCCTGCTCGACGAGGACCTCGCGGTGCTCGGCTACTGGGAGTGGCTCGAGGGCCTGCAGCGCGGTGTCGCCGCCCACCACGCGGGGCTCCTGCCCGCCTTCAAGGAGGTCGTCGAGGAGCTCTTCCAGCGCAAGCTGGTCAAGGTCGTCTTCGCCACCGAGACGCTCGCGCTCGGCATCAACATGCCCGCCCGCACCGTGGTGCTCGAGAAGCTCGAGAAGTTCAACGGCGAGGCGCGCGTGCCGATCACGCCGGGGGAGTACACCCAGCTCACCGGCCGAGCGGGTCGGCGCGGCATCGACGTGGAAGGGCACTCGGTCATCCAGTGGGTGGACGGGATGGACCCCCAGGCCGTCGCCGCACTGGCCTCCCGCCGCTCCTACCCGCTCAACTCGAGCTTCCGGCCGACCTACAACATGGCCGTGAACCTGATCGAGCAGTTCGGGCGCGAGCGCACGCGCGAGATCCTCGAGTCGTCGTTCGCGCAGTTCCAGGCCGACCGCGCGGTCGTCGACCTCGCGCGCACGGTCCGCAAGCGCGAGGAATCCCTTGCCGGCTATGCCCCGGCGATGGAGTGCCACCTCGGTGACTTCGCCGAATACGCTGCGCTCCGCCGCCAGGTGAGCGACCTCGAAAAGCAGAACAGCAGGATGCAGGGGCAGTCGGCCGCCGCGAAGACACGCGTGCAGCGCCAGCTCGCCGACCTCAGACAGCGCATGCGGCGCCACCCCTGCCACGGCTGCGCCGAGCGCGAGCAGCACGCCCGCTGGGCGGAGCGGTGGTGGCGCCTCAAGCGCGAGACCGACCAGCTGAACTCGCAGATCCGCAGCCGCACGGGCGCCGTCGCCCGCGTCTTCGATCGGGTCAGCGAGGTGCTCATCGCGATCGACTACCTGCGCGTCGGCGACGACGGGCAGGCGGTGCTGACGCCTCACGGCCGGCGCCTCAGGCGCATCTACGGCGAGCGCGACCTGCTCGTCGCCGAGTCCCTGCGGCACGGCCTCTGGGACGGGCTGGATGCCCCGAGCCTCGCCGCCATGGCCTGCGCGCTGGTCTTCGAGCCGCGCCGCGACGAAGTCGACCCGCCCGAGCATCTGCTGCCCCGCGGCCGCTTCCGCCAGGCGCTCGATGCAACGCAGAAGCTCTGGGCCGAACTCGACGACCTCGAGCGCGAGCACCGGCTGCCCGGCAGCGACCCCCTGTCGATCGGGCTCGCCCCGGCGATGCACTCGTGGGCTCGTGGCCAGAGCCTCGAGTGGGTTCTCGAGCAGGCCGATCTCGCCGCCGGTGACTTCGTGCGCTGGGCGAAGCAGACCATCGACCTGCTCGACCAGCTGTCGATCGTCGCCGACGGCGAGCTGGGGCGCACGGCGCGCCAGGCGCTCGACGCCGTGCGCCGCGGAATCGTCGCGTATTCGAGCGTGGGCTAGGGATGCCTGAGCGAACCGCCCACGTCCCGCTCTGGGCCGCCCTGCTCTGCTCCGCCGCCGGAGGAGTGCTGTTCGACGGCGCCTTCCCCGACCACTACTGGTGGCCGCTGGTCTTTCCGGCCGTCGCCCTGCTGCTGTTCGCGCAGCAGGGCAGGGGGGCGTGGAGCGCGCTGCTCGTGGGCTTCGTCGGCGGGCTCGCCTTCTACATCTCCGACATCTACTGGACGGCGCTGTACCTCGGGCCCATCCCGTGGCTCGCCCTCTCGATCACCGAGGCGGCGTTCTGGGCGGTCGGGGCACTGCTCTACACGCTCGCCTACCGCTGGGTGCCCCGCGCCCTGCCCGGTGTCTTCGGCCGGGTCGTTGCCCTGCCGCTCATCGTCGCGGGCCTGTGGACCCTGCGGGAGCTGCAGACCAACCACTGGCCGTTCACGGGCTTCGCCTGGGGGCGCGTCGCCTACACGCAGTCGGCGAGCCCGTTCACCCACCTGGTCGCGTGGGTCGGCGTCTCGGGGCTGACCTTCCTGCTCGTGTGGATCTCGGCGCTCGCCCTCGCCTGCGTCCAGGAGGCTGCCCTCAGGCCGCTGACGCGCGGGGTCATTCCCGTCATCACGGTGCTGGCCGTGGCGGCCGTGCCGAGCTGGCCGAGTGCCGCTCACGGCACGACCCGGGTCGCGGCGGTGCAGGGGAACGGACCGGCAGGCTATTTCCAGAAGCACGCCTACGGCGATGTCGAGAACGCGCAGCTCGCGGCCAGCCTGCCGCTCCTCGGCAAGGGCCCCTTCAGCATGGTCGTGTGGCCAGAGGGCGCCGCCGACGCGAACCCCCTGCAGGACTCGAGCAGCGCCTCCGCGCTCAGTGCCCTCTCGACCGCGCTCGGGGCTCCGCTCGTCGTCGGCGCCATCACGCAGGACGGCGCCAAGACGTTCAACTCCTCGCTGCTGTGGAGCGGATTCGACGGCAAGACCGCGCAGTACGACAAGCAGCTGCCCGTGCCGTTCGGCGAGTACATCCCGTATCGCTCCGTGTTCCACGCCATCGCGCCCGGCCTCGTCGACCTGGTGCAGCGCGACTACACGCCCGGCAGCCGCCCCAACGTCTTCGACATCGACGACATCAAGGCCGGCATCTCGATCTGCTTCGACATCATCGACGACCGGCAGATCCCGCAGATGATCAACGGAGGAGCCCAGCTCATCCTCGCGCAGACGAACAACGCCGACTTCGGGCAGACCGAAGAGAACGTGCAGCAGCTCGCGATCGCCCGCATGCGCGCCGTCGAGGCCGATCGCGCCGTCGTCAACATCTCGACCGTCGGCACGAGCCAGGTGATCGCGCCCGACGGGCACACGATCGCAGCGATCCCCGCCTACAAACCGGGTCGCCTCGTCGCCGACGTGCCGCTCTCGAACGGCATCACGCCCGCTGTCCGCCTCGCATCGGCGATCGAGCTGGGAGCGGCGACGCTCGGGGGAGCGGGGCTGGTCGGATGCCTCGTGCTCGTGCTCGCACAAAGAAGACGCCGCCCGGCGGATGCTCCGGCGGACGGCGTCTCACAAGATGCTGCGCGCTCCTCGATGGCTGGGCGGCCTTAGGCGTTCTGCTCTTGGCCGCGGCGCGACCGCAGGTAGTTGAGGCGCTCCTGCAGCAGCTCTTCGAGCTCTGCCTCGGTGCGGCGCTCCAGCAGCATGTCCCAGTGGCTGCGCGGGGCCTTGGCCTCGGCGCGGTCGACCTCGACGGGCTTGTCATCGACCAGCAGCGTGGCCTCATGACCGCAGTAGCGGCACTCCCAGGTCTCGGGAGCCTCGGCTTCGGCGGCGAACACCATGGTCGTCTCGCGGCCGCAGTTCGAACATGCGTAAGTGTGGGTGGCGCGCGGCGAGAAGCTCACGCCCTCTTCCGTCTGCAGGCTCTGAGCACCGAGCCTCATTCCACGTAGGCTTCGATCTGCCATTCGGGACTCCTTCACGCTCGATACGAATTCCGATACGAATTCATGAAGTGGGAACGTCCAAGCGTCCCATGAGCTTCCCAGTGAAGCGGCAGACTCAGGGGTTTGCCAGGTGCTTGACAACGCGGAGGGCGAGGTCCGCGCGATCCGTGACGATTCCGTCGACACCGAGCTCGACGAGACGGCGCATCTCTGCCTCGTCGTTCACGGTCCACACGTGCACCTCGACGCCGGCCCGATGCGCCGCGGCGATGAATCGGGGAGTGACCACGCGGATCGGCCCCTGCCGCTCGGGCACCTGCACGGCGTCGACACCGGCGAGTGCCGCGCGCACGATGAAGCCGAGGCCGAGGCGCACCCCGATGAGCGCGCTGACCACGCCCCGCTGCGACGCAGAGGTCGCGACCGAGCCGCGGCCGCCGAGAGCGTCGAGCAC
>NZ_JBLRDT010000022.1:0-22946 GCF_057512245.1 Gryllotalpicola sp. CP2-P1 | reverse complement strand
GACGACGGCCAGGTCGCCTGGCTCGCATCGGCGGGCATCGACCTCATTCGCGGCCGCGCCCGCCTCGCCGGCCCGCATGTGGTCCAGGTGGGCGAGAAGAACGTGACGGCAGCGGCCGTCGCGCTCGCGACGGGGTCCGTACCGGTCCTTCCCGACATCCCCGGTCTGGCATCCGCCGCGCCATGGGGCACCCGCGAGGCGACGGCGGCCGACCACGTGCCACCGCGGCTCATCATCGTCGGCGGCGGCGTCGCCGGGGTCGAGCTCGCGTTCGCGTATTCCTCACTCGGCTCGCAGGTGACACTGCTGTCGCGGTCGGGGCTGCTCGATCGCGAGGAGCCGTTCGTCGGCGAGCGCCTGGTCGCCGCACTCGGTGCTGAGGGGGTCGACGTGCGGCTCGGCACCGTTCCCGCCCGCGTCGATCGGAACTCCGACGGCATCGTCACCGTCGCCTTCGAGGACGGCACCGACCTTCGAGCCGAAGAGATCGTCGTCGCGACGGGGCGCCGCCCGAACACCGATGAGCTCGGCCTCGAGACCGTCGGGCTCGACCCGGCGAGCCGCCTCGCCGTCGACGAGACGCTGCGCGT
Organism: Gryllotalpicola sp. CP2-P1; assembly: GCF_057512245.1. Lineage (NCBI taxonomy): Bacteria > Bacillati > Actinomycetota > Actinomycetes > Micrococcales > Microbacteriaceae > Gryllotalpicola > Gryllotalpicola sp. CP2-P1. Next base: position 22,356 of record NZ_JBLRDT010000022.1, on the reverse strand, counting down.
CGATGGCACCGATTGGCTGTATGCCGTCGGCGACGTGAACGGCCGTGCGCTGCTCACGCACCAGGGCAAGTACCAGGCACGCGCCGCCGGCGAGGCGATTGCCGCGCGACTGCGGGGCGATCAGGTGGACGACGCGCGTTGGGGAGTGCATGCCGCCACTGCCGATCACGTGGCCGTTCCCCACGTCGTGTTCTCCGACCCCGAGGTCGCGAGCGTCGGACTCACCGAGGCCCGCGCCCGCGAGCAGGGCATCACGGTTCGCGCCGTCGAGTATGACCTCGGTGCTGTGGCGGGCGCGAAGCTTCACGCCGACGGCTACAGCGGTCGGGCCAAGCTCGTGGTGAACGAGGACCGCGGCGTCGTCGTCGGCGCCACCTTCATCGGGCAGGACGTCGCCGAGCTGCTGCAGGCCGCGACCATCGCGATCGTCGGCGAGGTCACGATCGACCGGCTCTGGCATGCCGTGCCGGCATACCCGACGATGAGTGAGATCTGGCTGCGTCTGCTCGAGACGTATGGACGCCGCACCTGACCCCCCTCGCCACACATCCGATCACAAGAAAAGGAAGACTCATGACTACGAAAATCACGCTCATCTTCGACAACCCTGCCGACCCCGCCGCCTTCGAGGCGACGTATGCCGGCGCGCCGGATCTCGCGCGGGCGCTGCCCGCGGTCCAGCGCGTCGAGTCGGCCAAGGTGTGGCCGAAGGAGGACGGCTCGCCGACCCCGGCCCACCGCACGCTCGACCTGTACTTCGACACCTACGAGCAGGCATCAGCCGCGCTCGAGGCGCCGGCGGCCGCGGCGTTCTTCCAGAAAGTGGCGGCGACCGAGACATCGTTCACCGGCCTGTTCTCGGACGTCGAGAGCTGAGACCAGTGCACGAAAGGGCCTGCCCGACGAGTCATCGTCGCGCCGGCCCTTTCGTGACGCAGCGGATGTCGGCGGCCAGCACAACGTGCCAGCCGGCGCCGTTGCGCGCGAGCCCCATCAGCAGGATCGCAGCCCACTCGAGGGCATAGCTCGCCTCCCCGTGGAGGGTGCGCGCGCTGTCTAGACGAACGCTTATGCTGGCGACATGTCGAGGGCACGAGGCGACGAGAGCGACGCCGCCCTTTGGCTCGAGACGCTGAGCGGCACGACGGCATCCTTCGGTGTCATCTACGACCGCCACCGCCGCCAGGTGTTCCGCAAGGCGTTCGTGCTGACCGGCGACGTCAGCGACGCCGAAGAGGTCGTGGCGGTCGTCTTCCTTGAGGTGTGGCGCCGCCGCAAGGATGTGCGCATCGTCGAGGGGTCGCTGCTGCCGTGGCTGTACACGACGACGGGGCTCGTGGCGCTGAACCTGGAGCGTGCGAAGCGACGGCACCGCATCGCGCTCGCGAAACTGCCGGCGCCCCTGCCAGCCCCCGACATCGCCGGACTCGTCGCCGAGAGCATCGACGGCGTCGAGCAGGCGCGTGCCGTCCGCGACGCGCTGTCACGGCTGAATGCGCGCGAGCGGATCGTCGTGCAGCTGTGCCTCATGGACGAGCTGCCGCTCGCGCAGGCCGCAGCGGTCTTGGACCTACCCCTGGGAACGGTCAAGTCGCGGCTGCACCGCGCCAAGGAGAAGCTGCAGGATCTGCTGGCAGGCTCGCGCACTGCAGCAGCGGATGACAACCTGTTCGAGGAGGTGAGCCGTGAGTCCGGACGACGAGCTGGTGGCGCCACCGCGGGATGACGCGATCCGCGGTCTTCTGCTCGACGTGATCGAGGCAGAGCCCGCTGCCCGGCAGCGGCGCATCCGCCGGCGCTGGGCGGTGTGGGGCGGCGTCGGCGTGCTGATCGCCGCGAGCGTCGGCGTCGGCGCAGGAGTCGTCGTGAAGGCCCGCAGCGTGAGCAACACCTCGATCGTGCACTGCCTGTCGTCGGCGCACGAGGGGCTTGGCGGGAAGTACCCGGATGCCTCCGCGACGCTCGCGCAGTCCTCAGGTGAGCCCCGGGTCACCGACGCCGTGAGTCTGTGCACCCAGATGTGGCAGCAGGGCGTGCTGGAGCCCGGCTATGACCCGACCGCGACGAGCAACCCGCCGGGCACGGTGCCAGCTCATCTGACCGTGTGTGTGATGAAGGACGGCAGCGCAGCCGTGGTGCCGGGCGACGGCCGCGACCTGTGCCAGTCGATCGGACTGGCGCCGCTCAAGCGGTGAGCTGCGGCTGAATGAAGGCAAGGAGCTCGACGGCGCCGCGCGGTGCGCGATTGAATGCCGTCGCGATCTCCTCCGTGACGTACTTGACGGTTGCGCGGAACACGAGCTCGTGATGCTCGTTCTGCCACTCACCGAACCAGAGCACGAGCCCTTCCGCGGCTGAAAGCAGGGACTGACTTGCTTCGTCCAACTCTGCTCGTGTCCACCGCGTCGGCACGACCGTGAGTGCCCCGTCATAGACCGGCCCGAGAGCGGCAGCGACGGCCTCTTCGTCCCGGGCCACGGCGACGAAGCGATGGGTGCCGTCGCGTTGCTGGAAACTCTCGAGTGAGAGCAGCGCGCCGGACTTGCGCACCGCCGCCTGCGCGGTCAGCTGGGCACGGCTGACGACAGGTCTTCCACCGTGCGGCGGCACATGGTGCTCGTCCGGCCGGCCGGGGCTCCATGACGAGAACACGGGGTCGCGCAGCGCGGCTCCATCCCATGTCCCCGTCGCGGTGACGAGCTGACCACGGTGCCGCTCCGTCACCCGGAGTGCGGTGCGTCCGAGACTTATCAGCTGCACGGCCTTCGCCGACTCCCAGCTGAGACCGATTCCGGGAGCCGTGAAACCCTGGTGGTGGAGCAGCCCGACCTCGCCCGCCTGCTCCACCAGAATGCCCGAGGCACGCGCGGCCATGCCCGTCTCCAGGATCAGGTCACTTATCGTCATGCGCCGGGCCTCCCGCATCGGGCTATGCACTCAAGCTAGCCGCACGTCACCTGGGACGATGCTGAAGCATGCTCGATCGCCTTCGCATCTGAGGGCTGCAGCACAATGAAGCCATCCTTTTCGGCGCACATCACCATCCAATAAGTCGAAGAGGGACACGTGTTGGAGACGAACTCCTCGCACTTGAAAGCAAAGCTCGGCTGCACTTTGATCAGGTAGTTCATGCGCGCCTTGCATTTCGCCTCCGTTGTTATATGCGACGAGTCATAGGGCGACCATGTGAGGATCTGAGGGCTCACAACGTTGCTGCTTGCAGGCGTCGCCGCGAAACTATGCGTAGAAGCCAACAGCGGGGTGGCAGCATCGGCAGGCGCAAGGGAAGTGAGACCTATCCCGAGGCCGAGCACGAGAGCGGTGATGCCGGCGAAGATCGGCCGGGAGAAGCGAGAAGGGGTCACGGTTCATGCCTTTCTGCAGTGCGATACCGCCACACGTAGCGGATGCGGCCGAGCCGGTCGCATGTAGGGATATGTCCGCTCACGTCGAAAGGTTCCAACCGGCTCAGCCGAACTGGCCGGTCGGTCTGAACACGAGGGATTTCACCTTGTCGTTCAGCAGGTTGCCCACGGAGTCGCAGATCGGCGTGCAGGTGATCCGGTCACCGGCGTAGGAGGTCTTGCTGTACAGCGTCACCCAGCAGCCCGTAGAGGCGGCGGCCGAGCTGATGCTGTTGTCCCAGCCGGAGGCGAGGCTCGAGAAGCCGTAGGTGACGCCCTTGCACACTGTGCCCGAGCCGTAGAGCGTGAGCTTCGCGCCGGTGAGGTTCGCGTTCTTGTAGACGCTGCCGAGGACGACCTGTGCGGCCGCGGCGCTCGGGGCGTTCGGCGACAGGGCGCGCGCCTGGGGCGACGTCACGCCGACTCCTGTGAGGTAGGCGTCGAGCTCGTCCTGGGTGTCGAAGCAGACCGGGTCGCTCATCGCGCCGTCGGTGGTGATGTGGCTGGCGCAGAAGTCGCCGGCGGGGTCTTCGTCAGCGCCGGGCAGCACGACGGCTGCCTGTGCGGCGGCGGGGGTGAGCAGCAGGCTCGCGGCGAGGCCGAGAGCGGCCAGGAGTGACGGGGTTCTCACGGGAGCGGTCCAATCTGTCAGGCCTCACGAGTTCGAGGCAGACAGATATGTCCGATGGATGCGCGAAGGTTCCCGTGGCCGCGGGCGCACGAAGCAGCTGTGGCCGAGGCACGCAGAAGGGCCGGGACCCTCGGGGGATCCCGGCCCTTCGTGGAGCTGGATTCGGCGTTTGTCTAGCCGTTGCGGTTCGGCGCAGGGCGGCTGTTTTCGCGGTCGCGATTCCGTCGATTGCGTCGGACGTTGTGAACAATCGACCAGACGATTGCAACGATGATGGCGAGGATCAGCAGGTTAACCAGCAACCCCAGCCACGAGAAGTCATGAAGTGTGCCCACGATTGCTGTCTCCTATCCGAGTTGGAAGGACCCTCCGCTGTAGTAGACCTTCACGTCGTCATACATTGTGAAGTAGGCCTCGGCTGCAGTATAGGTGGCGGACCGGTTCCAGGTGTACGAATGGCTCGTGGTCGTCGTGCTCGGGTTAGCGCTGTAGACGAGCCCGACTCCGCCCTGTCCGACGATTCCGTATCCGCGGGGGTGCGCCTCGATCGTCGACTTGGTGACAGCCGAGCCTGTTGAGATCTTCACCGTCGTCGACCAGTGCCAGGTCAGTGGGCCACCAGTGTGAGAGATCTTGTCGCTTGCGCTGGCCTTGTGGGTGCCGGACCCTCCGGACGCTCCGCCGGAGATACCGGCCGCGGTGTGCACCGCGACCTGGGACGGATCGAACACCTGCGCGTTCGGAGTTGCGTAGGCCTCGACAAACTCGGCGTCTGCCGCCGAGAACTGCTGGCCGACCTCGTAATCCGAGTCGATCTGAGCGAAGCGTGCCCTGATCTGGTCCTCGTCGAGGTTCTTGTTCTGCGGATACGTGACATCTGCCACAGGAACCGGCTCGATCGCTTCGGCCTGTGCCGGGGTCAACTCCTGTTTGACAACGGACACGCCAGAGTCGACGTGAAGCGAAGAAGCTGGCTGGCTCGCCGCGTGCGGCGAGGCGCAGCCAGCAAGGGCGAGGAGCCCGGCGGTGAAGACACCGGCTATGGCCGCCATCCGAGTGCGCGTTGTTTGCAAGGTGTTTCCTTCCATAGGATCTGCGCGGCCGCAGTCGGCCGCACGAACTCTTATGTCCGAAGGAGGCGCCGAGGTTCCGGTTTCTACCCCCGCACGGTGACCCCAGTTCTAGGGGTGGGCGGCGATGGAACCTTTTCCGGGCAGCGGACATATCCCTATGACGACTCGTCAGAACAGCACGTCCTTGGAGACCACATGAGCGACACCACAGCACGCCCTGAAGACCTCGATCTTCCGGCCACGAGGCCGCTGGACCTCAGCTACCTCGTCGAGCAGGCGATGAACGCCAGCCCGGAGGCGCACGTGCAGGAATAGCAGGTCTTCCGCCTTGCGGCTCTTGCTGTCGTCACCATCGGTGCGGGGCAAAGTGGGGAAGGTGGCGTCAGTCTCGGCGTCTGCCGAGAGGGAGTCCGAGAGTGCCCACGGTGCTCGAGACGCGGCAGCGTGTTGGGCCGGATGACCAGCGGCCGGCTCTACGACGCCATGGTCCACCTGAACGAGGCGAAGGGGGCGCGTGCCCTGAGGAGCCTGTGTCTCATTCTCATAGACAAGCGAGACTGCGATCGCGGCGGGGAACCGCAACTCGGCCCGCTCGATGACCGCTGCGAGCAGTTTGTCGGCACTGTCCGCAATCCATTTGCCATGAGGCCGCGACCCCATTCCCGTCGACGTCGACGCGGATGCGCCCTTCCCTGCCAAGCCGGGGCCGAGCCTCCAGTGCTCTTACGGCTGAAGGCCGGCGATGCCGTCTGGCATCATCAACTCCGTCAGCCTGACCAGCGCCTCCGGCAGCAGATCCCGGAGCGGACGCTGCTCCGAGGGATCGATCCACCGTTGTTCGGCGGCTTGCTGGGTGAGGAGACCGATCCCGGCGATGAGGTATGCGTCACTGGCATCGACACCGCGGTCTACGAGCGCCGACGCGATCGCTGCCGTCAGCGCGGCGCGCTTGCCCTCCTCCCGCTCTTGGAGTTCGGGCGTCGCCTCAATGATCACGCGGCGCTGCGCCGCCGGTGCTCGGAAGTCCTCGAGGACCTCGTCGGCGGCGGCCTGGAGACCCACTATGACGGCATCAAGCGGCCTCGTTTCGGCGGGGCAGGCGGCGATCGCACGAGCGACAACCTGCTTCTGGATCTCTGACGTTCGGCCGAACAGCACCTCGCGCTTGCTCGCGAAGTGATTGAAGAAGGTGCGCTCCGTGAGACCGGCCCGCTGCGCGATCTCTGCGACCGTCGTCCGATCGAACCCCTGCGCGACGAACAGCTCGATTGCTGCGTCGTGCAGGCGCTCCATGGCGTTGGGCTCCCATCGCGGCATGGCACCAGTGTATCTGTTTGCAGTGACTGCAATCAGGGCGTACAGTGATTGCAGTTACTGAAATGACCTGCGCTTGGCAGGCCGAAGGATGGAGCGAAGATTTGCGCGTATTCGTCACCGGCGCGTCCGGTCACATCGCCTCTCGGGTGATTCCGGCGCTTGTTGCAGCCGGCCACACGGTCACCGGGCTCGCCCGCTCCGATAAGTCCGCCGCGGCCGTCGCTGCGCGTGGCGCCACCGTCGTGCGGGGCGACCTCGCCGACCGGGACATCCTCGGCGCGGCGGCGCACGATGCCGACGGCGTGATCCATCTCGCGTTCGACCACGAGCGGCAAGGCTCCGGTGATCTGCTGGGAGCGACTGCGGCTGACTTCGAAGCCGTGCAGGCGATCGGAGCAGCGCTTGCAGGCTCAGGCAAGCCGTTCGTCGGCACGAACGCCACGGCAGGCATGGTGCTCGCCGGCGCCACGGGCGAGCTGACCGAGCTGGATGCGCTGCCGGGCGGGCCCCGCATCGACTCCGAGAACGCCGTGGTTGCGCTCGCGGAGCAGGGCGTCCGGGCATCCGTGGTGCGTCTGCCGCCGGCCGTGCACAGCAACGGACGTTTCGGCTTCGTGTCCGGCCTCCTGGAGATTGCCAAGGTCGCCGGCGTCGCCCGGTACATCGGCGACGGCGCGAATCGGTGGCCGTCGGTGCACACCGACGACGCCGCAGCTCTGTACGTCGCTGCGCTCGAGTCGGCCCCGGCTGGCAGCCGCTTGCACGCCATCGCCGAGGGTGGCATCCCGATACGCGAGATCGCTGCGGCCGTCGGACGTCGCCTCGGGGTGCCGACCGCGTCGATCTTCCCCGAGGCAGCCGGGAAGGCATTCGGCTACCTCGCTCCCTTCGTCGGCATTGACGACCCGGTTTCCAGCCAGCTCACTCGCGACTCACTCGGCTGGCAGCCGACTCGCCCCGGGCTCATCGACGACCTCGATGCCACTCCCGCGGCGAACCACTGAATCACCACGAATCCCATCAAGGAAAGAAGAAGCACTGTGCCCATCGTGCTCATCACCGGCGCCGGAACCGGCATCGGCAACCTGACCGCCCGCTCATTGGCCCGCGCCGGTCACACGGTCTACGCCAGCATGCGCAACCCGAAGGGCGATCACGCGCAGGAGCTCCTGCGCTGGGGCGCGGCCGAAGGCCTCGACCTCCGCACCGTCGCCCTCGACGTCCAGTCCGAGGAATCCGCGCGGCAGGCGGTCGCCGCCGTCGTGGCCGAGGCCGGCCAGCTCGACGTCGTCGTGCACAACGCCGGTCACCTGGCCGTCGGCTATGTCGAGTCGTTCACCGCAGACGACATTGCGCACCTCGTCGACATCAACATGCTCGGCGCGCAGCGGGTGAATCGCGCGGTTCTGCCGCACATGCGTGAGCGCGGCACCGGGACCCTGCTGTATGTCGGCAGCACGTCGATCATCGACGTCCCGCCGTTCCTCGGCCCGTACGTCGCATCGAAGGCGGCATTCGACGTGCTCGCCCAGGCCACACGGTACGAGGTCGCGCCACTGGGCATCGAGTCGGTGATCGTGATGCCCGGCCCGTTCACCCGAGGCACGGCGCACTTCCCCAACGCCAGCCACGCGTCCGATACCGCCGTGGCCGCTGGCTACGCGGTGCTCGACCCGATGGTCGCCCGCAACCTCGAGGCGACGAACAGCCTGTTCGAGGACGGTGTCGACCCTGACCCGATCAGCGTCGCCGATGAGATCGCGCGCATCCTCGCGCTGCCGTTCGGCGAGCGGCCCTTCCGCAGCATCGTCGACTTCACGCGCTTCAGCGTCGACGACATCGTCGAGCAGACCGAGGCTCACATCCGCGAGTCCATGACCCATATGGAGCTCCAGCAGCTCCTCACCATCAAGCAGAACGGCTGATCAATGTACGTCACCGGAAACACCGTCTTCATCCCCGGCGCCACCAGCGGCATCGGGCTCGCCCTCGCCCGGCGCTTCGCCGAGCGCGGTAACACCGTCATCATCGGCGGCCGACGCGTCGATGTCCTCGAACGGCTCGCCGCAGAAGAGGGCTTCGACACGGTCGAAATCGACATCACGGACCCGCACAGCATCACTGCCGCCGCCGCACACGTGATCGGCAAGCACCCGGAGCTCAACGTCGTCCTCGCCATGGCCGGCATCCAGAAGCCCGAAGACTGGCACTCCGCCGACGGCTTCCTGACCACCGCCGAGCAGACGGTCGCGACGAACCTCCTCGGCCCGATCCGCCTGATCGCGGCATTCACCGAGCACCTGCAGTCACGCCCGGACGCCGCGATCATCACGGTCTCCTCGGGCCTGGCATCCGTACCGCTGGCGCTCACGGCGACGTACTGCGCAACCAAAGCGGCGATCCACTCGCTCACTGAATCTCTGCGATTGCAGCTTGCCGACACGTCCGTCCAGGTGATCGAAATCGTGCCGCCTGCCGTGCAGACCTCGTTGATGAACAACGTCAACAATCCCCGAGCCATGCCGCTCGATGCGTTCGTCGACGCCTCATTCGCCATCCTCGAGACCGAGCCGGATGTGCATGAGGTCCTCGTCGAGAACGTCAAGTTCCAGCGCTTCGCCGAGCGCCGCGGCGAGTACGAGAAGGTCCTCGGCGTCATCAACAGCGGCCACCAGGGCTGAAGCCCCTGTGAGACCGGCGGAACGCTCACACGCGATCCGCCGGTCTCTTCCTATGCCCGCGTCAGCGCGCGGCCCTCCCCACCCCGCTTCCGTTCTCCTCGAAGGACACCTATGTCCGCACCGAATCCGTCGTCCACGCTCAGCCCATGGTGGGCGGTGATCATCGCATGCCTCGGCATGACGATGAGCTTTCTGACGATCACCGCCACCGTGACATCGATCTCCGCGATCGCCGCAGACCTTCACCTCGTTGCCGCCCAGCTCGTCTGGGCCAACAGCTCGTACACCCTGGCGGTTGCGGCTGTTGTACTGTCTTCCGGAGCGCTCGGCGACCGAATCGGACGGCGGACCGCCCTGCAGACGGGTGCCGCCATCCTCGCCGCCGGAGCCGTCCTCACCGCACTCGCGTGGGCACCCGCCGCCGTGATCGGCGGCGAACTCGTGATGGGACTTGGCGCGGCCCTCATCGTTCCGAATAGCCTTGCCATCGCCGCCACTGCCTTTCACGACGCTGCGCGCCGGGGCCGAGCGCTCGGCATCTGGGCGGCCTGCTCCGGCATCGGCTTCGCCATCGGGCCGCTCACTTCGGGCCTGCTTCTCGCTGCGTTCAGCTGGCACGCCGTATTCGTCGTGAACGCCGTCGTCGCAGTAATCATCGTTGCCCTGGCGCCCTTCGGCGTCACCGAGACGCACGGCAGGAGCGGAACCGTCGACATCGCCGGCAGCAGCATCGCCGCCGTCGCGATCGCAGCGCTTGTGCTGGCGTAGTCGAGGGGATCCGCCTGGGGTTCGGCTCGCCCGTGCCTGCGGTCAGCACAGCTGTGTTCGTCGCCGGCACCGTCGTGTTCGTCATCGTTGAACGGCGCGTCGCGAGCCCGGTCGTGTCATTCCGCGCATTTCGGTCCCGCACCGACGTCGGCGCCCTGCTCGTTGCCGCCGTGGCGCTGTTCTCGTTCGCCGGGGTCGCCCTGTTGGCGACTCTCGAGATTCAGCAAGCACAGGCACTGTCGGCTCTCGCCGCCGGCGTCCATCTACTGGCGCTCACCACCGCTTTCATCGTCACGAGCACACTCGCCGCGGGCGCGGTCAGGCTCGCCGGGCACTTCGCCGTCATCATGACCGGGCTCGGCGCAACACTGGCAGGAACGCTGACCTTGTGGTTAGCCGATGCGGCAAGCCCGCTGTTTGCAAGCGACGCCGGGCTTGCGCTGATCGGTGCCGGCCTCGGGCTACTGATCGCGCCGACCACAGCGCTCGTCATCGACCATGCCGAGGCGGCCGACGCCAGCATGGCGGGCGCGGTCGTCACCACGCTCCGGCAGATTGGAGCGGCGTTCGGAGGCGGCGCACTTGGCGTCGTCGTCACCAACCGCGCGGCGGTGCACCAGGGCCACGGCCTCTCTCCGTCGGTGACGTTCACGCTCGCCGAGCATGACGCGCTGGCCGTGCTCGCAGTCATCCTCGGAGGGACGACCGTCGCCGCCGCGTTCCTCCTCCGACCTCGCCTGCAACGCCGCCCGACTCGCGCACGAGACTCAGCGATCACGCCGAGTCATCAGGACATCACGAGCTGACCGCTGCGCCATCGAAGCGATCGCAGACGACCCGCTACAGACGCCGTCGCACTTTCACTCCACGTGTCCCGACCCAGGACTACTACCAACCCCAGAAACGACTGAAGCCCCTCCTCGCGGAGGGGCTTCAGTAAACGATGACCCGAGACAGCTGTAAACGATGTCCCGGCACATCACACATGGCGGTACCGGTGGGATTTGAACCAGCGTACCGGCCCCGGAATCACGCGGCTCGCGGTCTTTTAACCCCGGTCAGACCCGTTTTCCTGATCTGCGCGCATCAGGCTGATCAGGTTGTGGCGGTTTGAATTGGTACATCGAATGCGCTCCCGATATCGGGCCCCCCTCATCCGAGCGCTATCGCCGGCGCTGAGCTGGCCCCAGCTCGTGCGCGCCGTAGCTGTTGTCGTCCGGGTTGACGGTGACACCGGGTGCGACGAGTTCGTCGATCCGGTCGAGCACGTCGGCATCCAACTTCACCTCGACCGCCGGCAGGTACGACTCGAGTTGCTCCATGGTGCGCGGGCCGACGATGGCCGAGGTGATCCCCGGGTGGTTGATGACGAAGGCGATCGCGAGCTCGATCAGGCTGATGCCGCTCTGGTCGGCGAGCGCGGCGAGGTCTTCGACGATGTCGAGTTTGCGCTGGTTCGCGGGGCTGCTCATGTCGAACCGGGCGCTCGGGCGCGCAGACGAGGTCGGCGCGGACGCGGAATCCTTGCGCCACCTGCCCGAAAGCCAGCCGCCGGCGAGCGGGCTGTAGCTCAGTGCGCCCATCCCGTGCCGCAGGACGGTCGGAAGGACGTCTTCCTCGATGCCCCTGACGAGGATCGAGTAGGGCGGCTGCTCGGTCACGAATCGCTCGAGACGACGCTCTCGGGCGGCCCACTGAGCCTCGACGATCTGCGAGCCCGAATACGATGACGAGCCGAGATATCGCACCTTCCCCTGGCGAACCAGGTCGGTGAGGGCGCCGAGCGTCTCTTCCACGTCAGTGTCGGGGCTGGGGCGGTGCACCTGGTAGAGGTCGATGTAGTCGGTGTTCAGACGCCGCAGCGAGTTCTCGACCTCCTGCATGATCCATCGGCGCGATCCGCCGCGGTGGTTCGGCGCGTCGTCCATCGGCATGAAGAACTTCGTGGCCAGGAAGACGTCGTCGCGGCGGCCGCCGAGGGCCTCGCCGATGATCGCTTCTGAGACACCGCCGGAGTAGACATCGGCCGTGTCGATGAAGTTGATGCCGGCATCCAACGCGCGGTGGATGATGCGAATGGAGTCGTCGCGGTCGTCGTTGCCCCACGGGCCGAACATCATCGCGCCGAGGCACAGGGGGCTGACGTGCACGCCGGTGCGGCCTAGAGAGCGATAGTCCATCTTCCAGTCCTTTCCGGTCAGGGGCGCCGGTACTCGGCGTCGCTCAGGTGTTCCAGCCACGTGGTGGTTGTGGCCGGGTCGTCGCCGTTGTCGAGCATCGCGAGGTGCTCCATGAAATCGTCCGGCGTTGCGCCATGCCAGTGCTCTTCGCCCGGTGGCGTGTAGACGGTGTCGCCCGGGCGAGCTTCGATCACACGGCCGTCGCGCGTCCCGATCAGGGCGACGCCCTCTGTGATGTGGAGCGTCTGCCCGAGCGCGTGCGAGTGCCAGGCAGTGTGCGCTCCCGGAGAGAAGCGGACTCGACTGACCACCATTCGCTGGCCAGGCTCGTGGGGCAGGGCGATCGCGTCGACCCAGACATCGCCGGTGAAGGTGGCTTGCGGCCCCTTCGAGGTCGGCCTCTTCGGTTCCAGTTCCATCGCGTGGCTCCTTTCGCGCTCAGGCGTCGGGGATCACCATGTCGAAGCGCTCCGGCCGCGGCACATCCGGGTCGGGGCCGTTCCGCACCCCCGTGTTGAGCCCGTCAATGCGCGCGAGCTCCTCTGCCGAGAGCTCGAAGTCGAAGACGTCGAAGTTCTCGGAGATGCGCCCGGGGTTCGTGGACTTCGGAATCGCGGAGCGTCCTTCCTGCAGGTGCCAGCGCAGCATTACCTGCGCGGCACTCTTGCCGTGCGCCGCGGCGATCTCCTGCAGGGTCGGGTCGTCCATGACACTGCGGCGCTCGTCACCGAACCCGGGGTAGAACGTGATGCCGCCGATGGGCGACCAAGCTTGATCGAGGATGCCGTGCGCGGCATCCGCCTCGCGCACCTCCGGCTGCGTGAAGTAGGGGTGCAGCTCGATCTGATTTACGGCGGGCACGACGGATGCCTCGCCAAGTAGTCGCTCGAGGTGGTCAGGCATGAAGTTGCTGACCCCGATGGCACGTACCTTCCCATCGGCATACAGAGTCTCGAGCGACTTATAGGCGGCGATGGTCTTCTCGAACCGGTCGGTGGCCGGCTGGTGCAGGATCAGCAGGTCGAGCTGCTCGACGCCCAGCTTTCCGACTGCCTTGTCGAACGCGTGCAGCGTCTCGTCCTGGCCGTAGTCGGAGACCCATACCTTGGTCTCGATGAAGACGTCGTCGCGCGGGATTCCGGAGCGGCGGATTCCTTCGCCTACCTCCCGCTCGTTGCCGTAGGCGGCCGCGGTGTCGATGTGCCGGTATCCGGTCTCCAAGGCGGTCTGCACCGCCTGGATCGTCTCCTCGGGTGGGGTCTGGAAGACGCCGAAGCCGAGTGCCGGCAGTTCGACGCCGTTATTCAAAGTCAGGGTGATCATGATTCTCCTCAGAATTCTTCGACCGGGATAAGGCTCAGGGTGACGTCGTAGACACTCTCACCCACGACGCCGCTGACGATGCGCTGCCCATATCGGTCGTACTTCCGGTGATATGCCTCGTCAATCCCGGCCTGGTCGCTAGCGCTGGGGCGGCCGAATTCGACGTTCTTCTCGACACCGCCGGCCCGGATACGCCCGCGCCCACTGCGCAGGGCGCGCGCGAACCATGGGTTCGTCGCTCCGTACGCCGAACGCACGAAGATGTCGCCGCCCACTCGCACCACCCAGATGGTCACGTAGGGGCGCAGCGTGCCGTCTCGCCGGTACGACGCGATGCTCAACTCGTCCGCCTGCCCGATTCCGGCCAGTTCGGCCTCCGACCAGCCGCTCAACTCGGCGCGCCATCCTCGGCGAAGACGGTCTTTGCGACCTGAATGGCGGACATGGCCTTCGGCCACCCTGCGTAGAACGCGAGGTGGATGATCTCCTCCTTCAATTCCACCTCGGTCAGCCCGTTCTGCTTGGCGAGCCGCAGATGTGACACGAGCTGCTCGGTGCTGCCGGAGGTGACGAGGCTCGCGACGGTGACCAGGCTGCGATCGCGGCGCGAGAGCGCCGCGCGAGACCAGACGTCGCCGAACAGCACATCGTCGGTCAACTCAGCAAGCTTCGGTGCGAAGTCACCAACCGCCTTCTGCGCGGGGCTCTGAGGCTTGTCTGACATGTCGTCTTCCTTCCCGGTCACGGCTTGACCATGACCTTCAACGCGGTGCGCTCGTCCATCGCGCGGTACCCGTCCGGCACGTCGTCCAGGCCGATCTCGCGGTCGAAGACGCGACCGGGCTGAACGGTTCCGTCGAGCACTGCCGGCATGAGCTGCTCGATATACGCGCGCACCGGCGCCGGTCCGCCCGTGAGAGTGGTGTTCTTGCCGAAGAACGGCCAGCCGATCTCGGCATCGCGATACTGCGGAACGCCGACGCGAGAGATGACACCGCCGGGCCGCACGATGCCGACCGCCTGCTCGTAGGCGGGCAGGTGCCCGACGGCTTCGAGCACACGCCGCACGCCGCGGCCCCCGGTGAGCTCACGGACCCTGGCAATGCCTTCCTCGCCGCGCTCTGCGACGACCTCAGTCGCGCCGAACTCACGACCGAGATCGGTGCGCACCCGGTGGCGCCCCATCAGGACGATCTGCTCTGCGCCGAGCTGCTTCGCCGAGAGCACCGCGAGGAGCCCTACCGCGCCATCGCCAATGACGGCCACGCTGTCGCCGGCGGTGACTCCGGCGCGCACCGCGGCGTGCCACCCCGTGCCGTACACGTCGGAGAGACTGAGCAGCCCGGAGTAGAGGGACTCATCGACGGCCCCCGGCACCTTCACGAGCGTCCCGTCTGCAAGCGGAACGCGCACGGCCTCGGCCTGGCCACCGCCGGTCCCGAGTTCGGTGTCGTTCCAGAACCCGCCGTCTTCGCAGGAAGTGTGCAATCCCTCTCGGCAGTACTCGCAGGTGCCGTCGGAGACTGCGAACGGGGCGATCACGAAATCGCCCTTCTTCACGGTGGCGACATCCGCTCCGACCTCTTCGACGACTCCGATGAATTCGTGGCCCATCGTCGTGCCGCCGGGCGTCTCCGGTAGGGAATGGTATGGGTGCAGGTCCGAACCGCAGATGCAGGCCCTGACGACCCTGACGATCGCGTCGGTGGGGTAGCGCAGCACCGGATCCGGCGTGTTCTGCACACGCACGTCGCCGGCCCTGAACATGAACGTGGCTCGCATGGATTCCTCTCGTCGAGCGAAGCTGACGGAATTCAGTCAACGCGGCGGCCGAGATGTGCGGGAGTGCACGGTGTTCCAGGTACTGGCAGTGCCTCCCGCGTCCTCGGTCGCAAGGCGTAGCGTCGAGTGCATGACTGGGCGAGACGACGTGCGAGAGTTCCTGGCGTCCCGTCGCGCACGCATCACGCCGGAGGCCGCCGGGCTTCCGGTCTATGGCGGAAACCGCCGAGTGAAGGGCCTGCGGCGCGAAGAAGTCGCCATGCTCGCTGGCATGAGCGTCGACTACTACGTCCGCCTCGAGCGGGGCAACCTCGCCGGTGCATCCGAATCCGTCCTCGACGCCCTCGCCAATGCCCTGCAGCTCGACGAAGCCGAGCGCGAGTACCTCTTCGACCTGGCCCGCGCCGCCGGACCCGCACGGCGAAACCTCAAGTCCGGCGCCGAGGGCATCCGGCCCTCCGTTCGCCAGATCCTCGACGCGATCACCGACGCCCCGGCCTGGGTGCGCAACGGGCGCCACGACATCATCGCCGCCAACGTCATGGGACGCGCGCTTTATTCTCCGGTGTTCGACGGCGCGCACCGTCCCGTGAATACAGCGCGCTTCACCTTCCTCGACTCCGCCGCGAAGACGTTCTGGCGCGACTTCGACCGCATCGCGCACGACGCGGCGGCAATGCTCCGGCTCGAAGCCGGGCGGCACCCTCACGACCCCGAGCTGATCAAGCTCATCGGTGAGCTGTCGACGCAGAGCGAGCTATTCCGGCAGCAGTGGGCGTCGCGCGACGTGAAGTTCCACCGCAGCGGTGTCAAACGGCTGCACCACCCCGTCGTCGGCGACCTCGACTTGGACTACGAGTCCATGGACCTCTTCGGGCAGCAGGATCTCGCGCTCAACGTCTACACGGCGCGCGAGGGCACAACGACATCCGATGCACTCAAGCTGCTCGCCTCATGGGCGGCTGATCAAGCCGAGCACTTCGTGCTCGAGGAGTCACCGACGCGCAACTAGGTTGGGGGGACGATCCGCGCCGTATAAGCAAATTGCAGAAAATGTGCAATACACTTATACACGTGATTTCGAGCGTGGTGCTGCAACTGCTTGCCTCAGGCGGGCTGCGAGCTGTGCCATTTGGCTCTGAAGCGCTGCGCACGGATGACGGACAGGAGTTGTGGATCGCGCGGGGGTCACGGAGGCCCACCCCCAGCGACGTGGAAGCTGAGCTCCGCCGGCTCGAGGACCGTCCTGGGCGTGTGCTGGTGACGACGACGGCCGCATCGAGCGGGCTGGCGAAGCTCGCCACGGCCCAGCCGCGGCTCGTGGTCGTCGAGACTCTGCCCGGCGCCGTATGGGTGGACGGGGTTCGTCGGCAGGCCGAGCCACTCGACCCTGGTGCCGAGACAGCGCCGCGGCGCCCCCGTGGACCCCGACCGTATTCCGCTTTGGCGATCGCACGGCTTCTACTGGCATCCCCCCTGCCTCGCACACAAACGGCGATTTCGGCATCGCTCGGCGTTTCGCAAGCAGCCGTGTCGCTCGCGTTCCGGCGCTTGGGGTCTCTCGTCATTCACGAACGAGGTGGGTGGGTCGCAGCCGACCCCGGGGCCCTCTTCGACTGGGCGGTAGACGAGTACCCCGGCGCCGGCGGCATCGCGACTTACTGGTGGAGCGATCGGCCGCTGACGGTGCAGGCAGACGACGCAAGTTTGGGTACCCGCTCGCTCATCTCTGGGGACCTTGCCGCCGATCACTGGAACGGATGGCGCGTGTCTGAGCACGCAGTCGTATACGCCGCCCACGGGCTCGATCCCGCAAAGTACGGCTTCGCTGCCGCCAGTCCCGACGACTACACGATCGAGATCACGGTGCCTTCCGACCCGACGCTCTGGACAACGGCCCACGCGTTTCGTGCTGGCGATCCGGTCTTCGCGGATCCCGTGGTCGCGAGCTTCGACGTACTGCGCACCGGCTCGACGGGAGACCAGGCCGACGCCGTGGCGCGCCTGCGCGAGTGGACCCTCCAAAATCTGGCGCGTCAGAGGCGCAGCAATGGCTAACGCCGCCTACCTCTTCGCGCAGAGCGCGACCGACGACGCGGCCTATGTCGCGTTGGCCGACCTTGCCGAACTGCTCAAAGATCGCCCCGCGGCTCGCATCATCGGTGGTCATGCCGTCTCGTTGCTGTCTGCCGCGTTCCCCGCGTCGGGGATGGTAGAACGCCGGACAGGCGACGCCGACGCGGGAATCCCCGTCGAACTGGCCGACACCGGCGAACCGCATGCGGCCCTCGAGAGCGCGGGGTACAGCGCGGTCAATTCGAACCGATATGTCAAGGATGGTTGGGATCCGCCAGCGCCGACAATCGACGTGCTGATCCCCAGCCTGGGCGGACACTTCCGGCCGGAAGTGCGGGCAGGGCGCGAGTTCGATGCCATGCCGGGTCTGAACCTCGCGCTGGGCGACGGCGGAATTCCCGTCGACACCGTCGCCAGGCTCCGCGACGGAACCGAGCTTGCCACTGTCACCGTTCCCGAGGTCGAGCTCATGGTCGTCCTGAAGGCCATCGCGTGGGCCGGCCGCGGTGCACAAGGCCCGAAGGACGCGATCGATCTCGCCAATCTGTTCGCGGTCGCCGACAACTATGACGCAGCCGACATCGGCGGATGGCGCCTCGGCGAGACCGCTCTGATCGGAGCAAGGAAGGACGCTGCAGCATCGTTGCACCGTCTGGCTGACCACGCCGATGCGGGTTGGCTGGCGAGAACGCCGATCGACGCCCGCCTACTCACAGTTCGCATCCGCCGCCGGGTGACCCGCCCATAGCTGCGCGGTTCCGATGGGCATCCCAGAATCGCCGCCAATTGGTACATGAAACGTGTTTGTACCAGCGAAACAAAACCCCCGAGGCCAGTAAAATCAAGGCATCGGGGGTTTTGTACCAACGCGGTACCGGTGGGATTTGAACCCACGGATGGCGTGAACCATCACATGTTTTCGAGACATGCTCCTTCGGCCGCTCGGACACGGTACCAGGATCGATCTTACGGGAGCACACGCCGCGAAGCGAATCGGGTGCGCCGACCCGCCGCGCGCCGTCCTACTTCTTCAGCTGAGACGTGAGCGTCGACTGCAACTTCTTGAGCGCTTCCTCCGGCGTCGACTTCAGCGAGAGCACCTCCTGCGCGAACGTCGTCATCGCCGGCGTGCTGTCGACGAGCGTGACGTTCGCGAACAGCGCGCTGCCGCCCGGCGCCGCCCAGGTCTTCGCAATGGGCTGCCAGGCCGAGATCATCTTGGCGGCGTTCTTGTCCGACTGGAACTCAGGCGTCGCGGCGATCGACTTGAGAACGGGCAGGCCGATGCCGGTGTTCTTCGTCCACAGCAGCGCCATGTGCTTGTAGTAGTAGGTCAGGAAGGCCTCCGAGCCCTTCTGGCTCGGGGTGTTCTTGTACATCATGATGTTGTTCGGGAACGAGAGCGCGCCCTTCGCGCCGCTCGCCGACGTGAGCGGGTCGCCCACGTACATGTCCGGCCCGACGTCGCCGGCGACCTGCTGCGCCAGGCCGGGCGCTTCGAGGCCCATCGCGAACTTCCCCGCCTTCCACTGCGCGTAGGCGTTGCTCGTCGTGTACCCGACCGTTCCCGGGTCGGCGTAGCCCTTGCGCACCATCTCGACCACGAAGTCGAGGGCGTCGATGTTCGCCTTGGTGACGCAGTTCGGCTTCTGCTCCTCGTCGAACAGTCCCCCGCCGTTGTTGATCATGAGGCTCACGAGCGCCTGAAATGCATTCCCTTGCGCACCGGATGCCGCGCCGAAGCCGTACGCGCCGATCTTCTTGAGTGCCGCACAAGCGTCGAGGTACGACTGCCAGTCCGTCGGCGGCTGCACCCCGGCCTTCTCCAGCAGCTCCTTCCGATACCAGAGCACGCGCATGTCGAGGTTGTAGGGCACGGCCGCGTAGCCCTGGGGCGTCTTCATCGTGTCGATGAGCCCCGGCAGGAAGTCGTCGAAGAGGCCGTTGTCCTTCCACGCATCGAGCAGATCATCCGCGTAGGCGATCTTTCCCTGCGCCGCGAACTGGAAAGCCTGCGTCCCGCTGCCGCTGCTCACCGCCGGCCCCGTTCCCGAGGCGATGGCGGAGGAGAAGGTCTCGGTGAAGTTCGCCCAGGCGATCGACTGATAGATCACGCCGGGCAGCGAGCCGCTCGGGCTGTAGCCCTCGGTGATCTTCTTGTCGGTCGGGGCGAACTGCGTTCCGCCCCACGGCATGTTCCAGAACTTGAGCTGCTTCGAGCTCGAGCGCGACGGCGTGCAGCCGGCGAGAGCAAACGCCGCGGCCGCACCCCCGGCTGCGAAGAGAAGACTGCGACGCGACAGCTGTGCCGACGGGGACTGATTCATGGCTTACTCCGATCCGGCGATGGCCGGCGCTCGACGTTGAACGAAAACATGATGCGGGATAGTTTGCGCAACTTTTCGGCGCGGGAATCCCAGCAATGCTCAACCTACAACGATGGAACCCGAAGGCAACAGCAGCTTTCGAGTCGAGTTGCGCAACTTTTCGTCGCTTCCGGCGAGCACCGCGGGGCGGCGGCCGAATGTCGGTGGCCGCGCCTAGCGTGAGGGCATGCCGAAAACCGCCACGACATTCGCCTGTACCGAGTGCGGCTGGTCCACCTCGAAATGGGTCGGCCGCTGCGCCGAGTGCGGCGAGTGGAACACCGTCGTCGAGGCGGCGACGCCGAGCGGCGTGCTGCGCGCGGTGAATCCTGTCGCGATCGGCGGGGCACGTCGCGCACGCCCCATCGTCGAGATCGAGGCGGATGCCGCGAGCCACTGGCCCAGCGGGATCGTCGAGTTCGACCGGGTGCTCGGCGGGGGCATCGTGCCCGGCGCGGCCATCCTGCTGAGCGGCGAGCCCGGCGTCGGCAAGTCGACTCTGCTGCTCGAGGTCGCGTCGAAGGCCGCCGCCGCATACGACCGCGTCCTCTACGTCAGCGCGGAAGAGAGCGCGAGCCAGGTTCGCCTGCGCGCCGAGCGCACGGGCGCCCTGCACGGCAATCTGTACCTCGCCGCCGAGACCGAGCTCGGCGCGATCATCGGGCAGATCGACGCCGTGGCGCCGGGGCTCGTCATCGTGGACTCCGTGCAGACCGTCTCGAGCGAGAACGTCACGGGCCTCGCCGGCGGCCCCGCGCAGGTGCGTGAGGTCGCCGTGACGCTGATCCGGGTCGCGAAAGAGCGCAACATCCCGATCCTCATCGTCGGCCACGTCACGAAAGAGGGGAACGTCGCCGGCCCGCGCCTGCTCGAGCACCTCGTCGACGTGGTGTGCCAGTTCGAGGGCGACCGCCAGACGCCGCTGCGCTTCGTGCGTGCGCTCAAGAACCGCTTCGGGCCGACCGACGAGGTCGGCTGCTTCGAGATGACGGGCGACGGCATCGCCGAGGTGCCAGACCCGAGCGGGCTGTTCCTCTCCCGCTCCGTGATCCCCGTCTCCGGCACATGCGTCACGATCGCGATGGAGGGAAGACGGCCGCTTCCCGTCGAGGTGCAGGCTCTCGTCGTCCCCACCGAGGCTTCCAACCCGCGCCGCATCACGAGCGGCGTCGACCCCGCCCGCGTCGCCATGCTCGTGGCCGTGCTTGATCGCCGCGCCGGCCTCGAGGTGCTGCGCAAGAGCGATGTGTATGTCTCGACGGTCGGTGGGGTGCGCGTGACCGAGCCGGCGGCCGACCTCGCCATTGCTCTCGCGATCGCGAGTGCGACCAGCGGCGGCACCGTCGCGAACGAGACGGCCGCCTTCGGCGAGATCAGTCTTGCGGGCGACATCCGCCCCGCTCCATCGGCGAAGCAGCGCGCCAGCGAGGCCGGGCGGCTCGGCTTCACGACGCTCATCGACTCCGATGCGCTGCACGTGAGCTTCGCGATCCCCAAGGCCGTGACCGTCGCGCCGCAGCAGCGGGGGTGAGCACCCATGGGGAGCACTCCCCACGCCGACGTGTCCCCCAAGCAGGCTACGATTCGTAGAACCGTCGGGAGGGGTAGGGATGACGCACGGAGTCGACGTCAGCGCGCACAGCGCGACCGGCCGCGTGCGTTCCATCAATGAGGACTCGTTCCTCGCGAGCGACCCCCTCTTCTTCGTCGCCGACGGAATGGGCGGTCACGCCTTCGGCGACCGCGCCAGCCAGGCCGCCGTCGCCACCCTCGCCGAGCGGGTGCCAGAGGGCAGCGAGCCGACGCCCGACGACGTGCTCGAGGCCGTCACCGACGCCAACCTCGCCGTGCGGTCGCTCTCGACGCACGGCGAGACCGGCATCGCCGTCGCCGGTACCACGCTGGCGGGCGTCGCCCGGGTCGTCACCGAGACTGGCCCGCACTGGATGGTCGTCAACGTCGGCGACTCCCGCGTCTACAGCTGGGACGGGCGCTCGCTCACGCAGCTCACCGTCGACCACTCCGCCGTGCAGGAGCTCGTGGATCGCGGCAAGATCACCGAAGACCAGGCGGCGCACCACCCCGAGCGCAACGTCATCACGCGCGCGCTCGGCGCCGACGACGTCATCGAGCCCGATGTGTGGGTGCTGCCCTACGACCAGGTGCGCACCTTCCTCATCTGCACCGATGGCCTCACCAAGCTGCTCACCCGCGAGATGATCAGCGGCATCCTCGCGGGCGACGTCGTCTTCGGCGACGAGCCCGAGGGCACCATCGCGCAGCAGCTCGTCGAGGCCGCCGACGTCGCCGGTGGATATGACAACATCACCGCCATAGTGATTGAATCGCACGCGAGCGACGCCGGCGGCGACGCAGACCAGACACACGAGCGGGGGCTCGGTGTCTTGGAAGAGACCAGGCCGAGGGGGTAGAGCCGCGTGTTGAGGGTCCACGCGACCGCACCCGGGGGGTGGCTGACGGTCGCGATTCCCGGCGCTGTGCTGCTGGTCGAGTCATCGCCCGCGCGCACGCCCGACGCCGACGCGCTGCTCGAGGCCCTGCGTTCCGGCGACCCGATCCCTGCCGCGCTCGACCTGCTGACGGCGGGCGGCTTCAGCGCCATGCCGTCGTTCGCTCTGCTCGAGTACCGCGGCCAGAGCGCGCACTACGTCGTTCGAGGCGGGGTCGAGCTGAGCTTCACGGGGCCGGGCGGGGAACGGTCCGCCACCGGCGCCGGCATCACCACGTGGAGCGA